>JAUVDE010000265.1 GCA_030595485.1 Draconibacterium sp. | reverse complement strand
ACGACGGTATTCACGATTTCTTCAAAATTGGGTGTTTATACCCAAATTATCCCAATGCTAAACTGATAATTTTTAATAGCCAAGGACAAAAACTATTTGAGAAAGAAAATTACGGTAATTCCGATGTTTGGAAAGGAAGTGATGCCTGGTGGAATGGAACTTCGGAAAAGAAAGGTAGATTGCCAGCAGGAAACTACAATTATGAACTTGAACTTGGAAAAGGGGAAGTGAAAAAAGGTGCAGTAATGATTGTAAACTAAAAATAGAACAATGTAGTTCACGAATAAAATACGAGATATTCATAAGTTTGTAAAAGCCCGGAGAGCCGGGCTTTTTTTATTGGAACAATGTAAAAGACATTGTCCACGAAGCCCATGGACAAATCCACGGGGCTCATGGATAAGACCACGGACGCGATGGACAAGTCCACGATGAATATGGAGCAGTCCGGCAATACGATGGACAAGTCCACCTGCATCATGGATAAGTCCACGGAAGCCATGGACAAGTCCACGAAGAATAAGGAGTAGTCCATGTCGGCTCTGGACAAGTCCATTGTTTAAATTTCCTTGTCCATAATAATCATGGACAATCCCATGAATATAACAAATCGGAGTATTTTTGGATTAGTCTCAAACTTTCGCCATCTCCTTTTTCAAGGAGGACGAAGAAAAAGAAGCTGCAAGTTTCTAGTTTTTAGCTATTCGCACATTCCCGTTGGCGAAGCCACGTCCTCCTTTTTTAAAGGAGGTGGCCGTTGCAGACGGTCGGAGGATTAGAAATCCCCAGTAGTAAACAATTCTCCACCTTCCTTCGCCACGGAGGGCGAAGAATGTGAAATCACAATTGCTGTCTTTATACTATCTTCGTTTTCTACGTTTCTCCGGTGCATTAAAATTCCAGGTTAGTTTCGTTCCCACCATTCGTGGTGGTCCCGGAACAAAAGTAGGAACTCCAAATAAACTTCCGGTATTTCCGGCGCTGGTAACATATTGCTCGTCGAGTACATTACTGGCCCAAACAGTTAGTATTACATTGGGTTCGTCAAGTTCTAATCCGGCATTAATATTTAGCAAACCATAGGCTTCTTGTTCTAAACCGGGTGTATTGGCATCTTCGAAAAACATATGGGTTTTATACGAGTACGATGGATTTACAAATAGTTTGATAGTAGGCACAATATTTACACGCGAATAGAAACCGAGTGTAAAACTGTGTTCTGGAGCCAAACGAAAACTGTTGCCGGCATATTCTTGCGTTAATCCATTCACATCGGTTGAATCAAATTCCGATTTTAACCAGGCATAATTAGCATAAAAATCGAGTTGCTCAAGTACTGCAACTCTTACATTGGCTTCAGCACCATATGATTTTGCTTTTCCGCCATCTTTAACTTTGTAATTAAATTCACCATTATCAGGATCTGCTACCCAGGCACTTGTTTGAAAGTTTTTGTAGAGTTGGTAAAAACCTACTACATCGAAAAACACACGATCGAGAAATGAACCTTTAAAACCTAATTCAAAATTATCCAGTATTTCGGCATCTAAAACTTCCTCTTCACCACTTGTGGTAAACTGCAGCACATTGGGACGTCGTCCGCGTGCGTAATTGGCAAATACATTTCCGTATTCGTTAAAGCGGTATTTTAAGCCACCGCGCCAGGTAAACGAAAGTGTATTTTTTGTAATTTCTTGCGAAGCCGTAGGAAGGAAAAACACATTAGGTGCATTGCCCGTAAACATACCCAAAACTGAAGGTGAGCCTCCTGCAAAAGTAGCTTCGTTTGTTAGTTTGTAACGGTCGTAAACCATACGCACACCACCTGATACAAAGAATTTTCGCGAAAGTTGGTAAGTAACATCCATAAATGTTTCAGCAGCCATGTTGTTGGCTTGGTTAAAATTTTCTTCCTGATGATCGCTTGGGAGAGGAATATAAACGGTGGAATCCAGTTCTGGAATATAGTTAGGAATGGCAGGAATTGAAATGGGTTGTCCGTTGGGATCCACCGGCGTTGGTTGGGGCAAAATCATTAAGCTCGCCAAATGTTGTTCGTTGGGTGAAAACCAATAGGTTTGGTCTGCTTTTTCCCACCAAAAACTTCCTCCTATCGACCCGTTTAAACGGCTGCTTCGCGAAAAGTTACCTCTAATCTCCTGATAAAACTGCTGGGCATTAGAAAACTCGGCCATGTCGATAGCTGCCGAAGCTGTGCCGTCACCATCCCATCGCGAAGAGGCTTCGGTACTTCGATACGAGGTTATGGATGACCAGTAGGAATGCTCGTTTACGTAGTATTTGTAATTGAGTGTGGCATTAAAAATATTTTTAGCTGTTCCCAAATTCTCGCCTTGTTCGTGCGATGCTACTCCGCTAAAGATATCGGTAACCCCATTTGTGTTTGGAAATTTATTACTCATAAATGCCACGCCCGGAGTGTCGTCTTTTTGGTAATTTAAAATTAGGTCAAACTTATGATTGTAGCTTGGGCGAAAACGAGCCGAAAAACGTCCGCCAAGGGTTTCTTTTCCCATTAAATCGCCACCAAAAGTATTTTCGATAAAACCATCGTGGGCATTGTAAATTCCTGCGGCACGTATGGCCAGTTTATCTTTTATTATGGGAAGGTTTATGGCGCCACGCACTTCTTGTTGACCGTAATCTCCAAATCCGGCGGTTAGCGTTCCTTTAAAATCGTTGCCCGGCATTTTACTAATAAAATGAACGGCACCGGCTTGTGCTCCTCTTCCAAATAAAGTGTTCTGTGGTCCTTTTAACACTTCCACGCGTTGCATGTCGTAAAGTTCAAGCGCGGCTCCACTTTCTCTGTTAATAGGAACATTATTAAAGTAGGTTGAAACTCTTGGTTGTGAGCTTGGGCTAATTTCGTCGCTGGTTAATCCGCGAATTACAAAATTTGCTCGGTTGGCACCTTGTTGACGAATCATAAGTCCGGGAACAAACTCGCTCAGCTGGCTTAATTCTGTAATATTCGAATTCCTTAGGGTATTTTCGCTTACTGATGAAATGGCTGTAGGTACATCCAGTATTTGCTGTTTACGTTTTTGCGAATTCACCATAATTGGTTCCAAGTGGATATTATCGGAAGGCAACATTACATTTTTTTCGTTTTGTCCGGCCCGAAGAATAATATCGGCAGTGTGTGTTTTGTAGCCAATAAACGAAACGCGTACGCGTGCACGCCCATTTACCAAATTGTCGATTAAATATTCGCCATCGCCATTGGTATTTACACCACGTGGAGTACCGTCGATGGTAACACTTGCTCCCGGAAGTGGATTGTCATCTTCGTCGTAAACTGCTCCACGAATAAATACACTTGGCAAGGCACTCGAAACGGTTTCCGTATTCCGGAATTTGCGTTTTACTTTTCCACGTTTTTTAGTTTGGGCAAACGAAGTTGAAAGAATAAGGGTAAGTAGAATTAGGCTAAATATAGACTTCATCGTAACTGTTTTCTGAATTTGTTTTGTGAAATAACGAAAAACTACTAGAAATAGCATGTTCGCTAAAAAATATAATAACAAATGGGAGGTAAAATGTTTTAACTCGATTTACTTTTTTATTGAAAACACAGGCTTATGCAGCCAAACTGAAAATTCATCAACACTTTTTTGTGCTTGTTCGTAGGTTTTACATTTTTTAATGGCAACAGCCGGTTTTTTTGAGGCATTAACCAAATAGATGCTGAACTCTTTTTCTGAATAAGAATTAACTCTGTTAGATTGGCTGAACATGCGATGAACTTTTTTCATGGAAACAAGTGTTACTCCGGGGTAATTGCCAAGAGAAAGCCATTGTCCTGTTTTAAGTAAACCAAACCACTTGTTGTATTCTCGAAGTTTGTTGTTGTCTGTATCGATTTCAACACCCGAATACGTTCCAAAAAGAAACCAGGAAATAAATAAGTCTATGCCCGACAATGTATAATGTTGAAGAAATAGACCTACTATACCGGGTACTAAGAATACGATACCTGCAAAAATGAAGTGACCACTTAAGAATCGGGATGTTGTATTGTCGATTAGCATTTGGTTTAAAGGTAATGAAAATCTTCTTTATTGTAATTTATAGAATTAGCCTAATTTTTAAATTTGGCATATTGAGTAATTAACAGAGATGTTGAAACAAGTTCAGCATGACGTTTCAAAGCTATAGCAGATTAAGTAAGGAACGTCAACCTGAACTTGTTTCAGGTTCTAAATTATTAAAATGAAGTGAGTGATCTGTTTTATGTAAGCTCAATAGCTACAGATTTCTTCTTCTCTGTCATTGAAATGATAAGGAACAAAATTCTATTCTAATTTCAGATTTCTTTTTTGAATATAATGGTGCCACAAAATGTAAGTAGCAACCGATTGGTAGGGCGAGAAACGTTTCATATACTCCACAATTTCGTCTTTTGATGCGGCCGGCTGAACAAGTTCCAACTCGTAAGTCGCTTTTATAGTTGCCAAATCTCCGGGTGGGAATATATCGGAAAAATGCAGACTCATAAGTACGTACATATCAATGGTCCAGTTGCCAATTCCTTTTAGCTGAATTAGTTTTTCCCTGATTTTGGGTTCATCGAGTTTATTTAAGGAATCAAAGTCGATTCTTCCATCAACAATCTCGGTGGATAAAATTCGCGTATATTTTATTTTCTGACGGCTGAAATAGCAGGCACGCAATTCTTCATCGCTAAGCTTTAGTAAATTTTCAGGGCTAACAACTTTAATCTTTTCAACAAGCTTATCGTAAGCCGCCTTTGCCGACGCCAACGAAACCTGCTGCTCTAAAATAGTTAAAATTAAAGTTGGAAAGTTGGCTTCGCGATGCCAAAACGGAGGATAGTCAAATTCCTGGATTACACATTCAAGTTTGGGTTCTTTTTGTGTACACCAGTCGCAAAGTTCTTTAAAGTCGCTTTCGTTTTGGATTTTGTTCATGAAGTAAAAATACGAAATTTGGTTGTTGGATATTAAACCTTTCTAATTGGATATGAAAATATTTTGTGGAGATCCTCAAAGTATAAAAAAAGGAAAGAGGGATGCCTTGCATCCCTCTTCGAAGGCAATACCGAATTAAATAAATGAAAACCTGATTAAAGTTTGTTTTACTGCCTTCTGCCTAAAAAACGATAAATGTTTTGCTTTAGTATAAGGTTCGTTTTTTTTACTTTTTCAAATCGAGTGTAACTGTCAGGTTTTCTGTTCCTTTTGTATACAAGTTTTTCACCAGAAACTTGGATGAAGCATTCTTTGGGAGTGCTACAATCGTTTCTCCATTGGCAGGTATAGTAAAAGCTGGTCCTCGTTTTACTTGCATTTGGAAGGGAACATCGCAAGT
>JAUVDE010000447.1 GCA_030595485.1 Draconibacterium sp. | reverse complement strand
GTATTTAAGACATATTCGCCAATTTCACCAAACACATGTTCTGTCGTAAAAACTCCATCTTTAATGGGTTTAATGAAGTCGCCACTTTCTGCCAAACATGGTCCTTTTTGGTCGACAT
The DNA here is from genome assembly GCA_030595485.1 of Draconibacterium sp. GTDB lineage: Bacteria > Bacteroidota > Bacteroidia > Bacteroidales > Prolixibacteraceae > Draconibacterium. The sequence continues at coordinate 2,663 of JAUVDE010000447.1, read as the reverse complement.
ATATTTTAGCCTTTTTTAAAAGTGTCGGGTCGAGTTCTTGCATATTGGGTTTAAAAGATCCGATGGCATTTATATGAACGCCGGATTTTACCTCATCGATAAAAAACAGAGGCGCTTCGGCGTTGGTTGCCGTGCATATTACATCGCATTGTTTTAAAACAGCATTCGAATTAGCCACACAAATTTCTATGTTTAACTTCTTCGTCATCTCCGTAACAAAAGCACCTGCAGCTTCTGGAAACTTATCGAACACCCAAACTTTTTTAATGTCTCGCACAGCAGCAACGGCTTCTAGCTGTGTCTTTCCCTGTACCCCACAACCAAAAATGGCAACTGTTTCGGCATCCGTTCGAGCAAAATACTGCGTAGCCAAACCTCCGGCAGCACCGGTTCGTAAAGCCGTTAAATATTCACCATCCATTATCGAAAGAATTTCTCCGGTTTCGGTATCGAGCACCAGAACAATCCCAACAATGGCAGGAATTCCACGTACTGCACCCATCTCCTTTTGAGTAAGTACTTTTATGGCTGCCCTATTTAAGGAGTCAACCGCGGCAGGCTTAAGCATCATGTTAAGCTGCCCCTTTGCCATTGTTGTTACAAAACGTTGCGGAACAAAACTCTTCCCAGATGATAAACTTGAAAAAGCCACTTCCATAGCATCGATTGCTTCGGGCATAGTGAAATGCTGTTTTATCTCACTCGACTTTATTAATACAATTGGTTTTCGGTTTTGTATTGCTTGCATACTTCTATTTTCGCTTGTAAACTGGCCATAAAGATAACTTTCAGTGCTTACAATTTTATGATTATCTACCGCATTTGTTAATTTTTTGTAAGGAGTTATGTGATTTTAGTCACAAATAACAACTTAAAGACTTTTTAGTATTTTATTTGCTCCGACAAATGAAACAGTAATATGAAACAAATAATTTGTCCCATATCGAACGAGAAAATAGATGAAGGTATTACGCGTACAAATGCCTTGTTTGGCATTATACTATTACTCTCGGCATTCGTTTTTAACTCTAGTCTTTTTCTGATACTATTAGCTGCCGATTTTTTTATCAGAGCATTTACCAAATTAAAACATAGCCCAATTAGTTATGCCAGCCATCTGCTTACCAATGCAATTGGTTTTAGCAAAAAAAACATTAACAAAGCTCCAAAAGTATTTGCTGCCCGACTTGGGTTTGTAATGACAAGCATAATTGCTGTCCTTTTTTTAAGTGGATTAAACACGACTGCACTTGTTGTTGCCAGTATTCTGGTATTTTTTGCTTCGCTTGAATTTGCCCTCGCCGTTTGCGTGGGCTGCATTATATACACTTATATGGTACTTCCCTTTTACAAAAAATAGTTAAAGCCAAACACTGCCTTAATAATACACTCACAAAAAAGCACTCGTCGTTTGATGGGTGTTTTTTATTTGAGGTCTTTCACCAATGCATTCAAAAGTCGACTATCGTGGTCGGCGCTGTATTCCCAAAACATTACACCTGCCAGGCCGCGTTGTTTCATATATTCCACTTTTAATGCAATCGACTCTTCATCTTCGTACGAAATAAAAGTCTTTTCCTCCGGATTCCACAAATAGGGCGCTTTGGCACTTTCATCCCAATAGCGTGTGTAACCATTGGCATCTACATTTTGGTGGAAATTTACATAATCGATTCCCATTCCAACCGTTTCGGCTTTTTTGAAAAGCACATCGTCACCCTCAGCTTTTACGCCTTTCCAAATGCGGCCATAAAACGGTATGCCAAGGTTAATTTTCTCAACCGGGAAACCGGCATTTACATGCATATCAATTGCATTTACCGCACTGTTCATATCTAACTCAGGATTGGCCGATGCCATATAATTGGCATGATGTCCGGTAATATCGTGGTGTCCGTTGTAAAAGTCGTAGGTCATAATATTCAGAAAATCGAGGTATTTATGAATCTCTCCCATTTCTACATTATTAACATAAGCTTTGTCGGCACCCGTTGCAATGGCCAGCAAATAATGTTTTCCCTTGCCTTCTTCTTTTGCCATAAAGTCGAGCTGCTCACGCACCCCTTTTAACATCAGCGTAAAATTCTGCACATCTTCGGGGCGATGTGTATTTCCTGCACCCACTTGATTCGGATATTCCCAATCCAAATCAATTCCATCCAGATTATAATCCTTTACAAACTTCGCACAGCTAAGGGCAAACTTCAAACGCGAGGTCTCATTTAAGGCTGCATCCGAAAATCCTTTCGACCAGCTCCAGCCTCCAATAGAAACCAGAACTTTTAAATCGGGATTTTTTGATTTCAGACTTAGTAATTTCTCAATATCTAAGAGAGTAAGGGTTTTTCCATCAATTTTAGTGGTGTCAAAAACAGCTTCACCATCGCGAATATTTCCAAATGCATAGTTTATGTGTGTAATTCCCAAAACATCGATTGTGGCAAAGTCAAAATCACGATAACCGGCAACATAAGCTACTACCATATGCTTCTGCTCAGCCTTTACCTCCTGCTTTTCAGATTTGGATTTTGGAGCGTTATTACATCCTAACATAACAATACTAAATGCAATTACTAAAAAGAAAAGAACCTTTACTTTCATGATGATCTGTTTTAAATTTGGTGCTAAAATTATTCTTTTTGAAAGTGTAGACCTAAAAACTT
>JAUVDE010000275.1 GCA_030595485.1 Draconibacterium sp. | reverse complement strand
AATTCCTGGATTCAAACCACACTCCCACATCATAATATGATTCGGATATTTATAAATGGCTTGTTGAATATCAGGGGTTTCAATGGCTCCCTCTTCATGATAAAAAACACCTCCTCCCGGAGTAATCGATTCCGGCATTCCGGCATCCATTGCGTGCATGGCAAAATCGAGTAAGTGAACTCCCCAGTCGGTCATTGCACCACCAGCATAATCGTACCACCAACGATGATTGTAATGAAAACGATTCATATTAAAAGGGCGTTTGGGTGCGGGGCCCAGCCACATATCATAATCTACATAATCCGGTGCTTCTTCGTCGGGCATTACAGGATAAGGAGTATCGTAACCTTTGTAAATCCATGCTTTTACCAAATGAACATCGCCAAGCATTCCCGATTTTACAATTTCAGATGCTTCGAACCAGTGTTTCGAACTGCGTTGCCACATGCCTACCTGGCAATACAAATCGGGGTGTTTTGCCTGCATAGCAACCATTGCATTACACTCTTCAATGCTATGCCCCATTGGTTTTTCAACATAAACATGTTTCCCGGCTTCCAAAGCACTCATCATAATAATGGCATGCCAGTGGTCTGGCGTTCCAATAATTACAGCGTCAATGTCTTTATTGTCTAAAATCTTTCTAAAATCTTTCTCGATTAAAGGACGTTTGCCTGTAATCTTCTCAAGCTCGGCGGCCTTACTTTCCAAAACCTTACTATCCACATCACACAAAGCCACACAGTCTACATTATTCTTTTCGCGAATAAAACTTTGCAAGTCGCTAAAACCCATTGAGCGACAACCAATAAGTGCTATGTTTACTTTTTCGGCGGGTGATGTACATGCATTTAATATTGTCGGAGCAACTCCAACGGCAGCGACTGCCATAGCCGAATGTTTTATAAATTCTCTTCTATTTGAACTCATTTCTTTTAGTTGATTCAAGTTTACAAATATAAGCCTTAGGTAAGCTTATTATATGTATTTTTTAAATATTATATGATACTATCTTAACCTCAAATTTCAAAAGTTATTTTAAGGCTTTGATTATTTTTTTATGATTCATTTTTCCCACATAAACAAGCAAAGAGTATTTTAGAACCAAAGGTTCTACTGTTGAAACCCCAACTGCTTCATGACCAGGCCAGGCAGCATTTTGCATACTATTTTTTGCACGAAGAATCCATGTCTGTGGATATTTTGGATTTTCAGTATTATCGACAATTACAACCCCACCTTTGCTTTTGTTTACGCCAATACCACCTGTAATATTTACATATCCATTCGAATGTACAGCCGTGCGTTCGGGTTTAACCTCTCCTTTTGGCCCAAAGAATTGAATATCCTTTGGCAAACCCATTCGCACCGAAAAACCACTGTATCCTTTTTCATCTTCCGAACCGCCAATTTTCAAACCTTCTTCCAAAGCCAAAAGCCTAATTTCAAAATCAATTTTACGATAATTACCAAGGGTTTCATAAACTGTAATTATTGCATGTTCCCTCAAATATGGCACCTTTTTACCCGCCTTTTTCCACTTATCCGATTTCCAATCTACTTCGGTTTTTATTTGAACAGAACCATTGCTTTGTTTTAAAAATTCCAATTCAACAACATCCTGCTCGAAATTCATTACTTCCCAAGGGTCGCCAATTTGTTTATCGCCAATCCATACCTGATGCCAAGCCCAAAATACACCTCGGTGATGCGGATGGTCAGCAGGGAAATCTTCAGTTAAAACCTGACCATCCAGTCCCCAAAGCGGATGAATATAATTGCAGCGTTCAAATTTGCCATCCTTACTTTTAGGCTCCGTTTGAAACTGCAATACATTATTCTGCCCATCCACAATCAGGATTCCACCATCTGCTTTTTTCATGGTAAGCTGTGCATTGGCATACCCAAAACAAAGAAAAAGAAATATTATTCCAATCAGTTTGTTCATTTCATACTAGTTCATGTCGTCTTCATTCAAAATAGACAACTTGGTTTGAATATCGTTTTCAATATAATTTGCTTCAAAAACTTCAATCGATTTAAAACTCTCCGAAAGAATTGCTTGATCATTTTCAGAAAGAATAAGCCAACAGGTAGCAATAAATGCTCCTACCAAGCCCGATTCCGATTTTACAGAGACGGTTCGTGGTTCTACAATCGCCTGCCCTGTTGCCGGACTAATTGTATAAGTTTTAGTTGCTTCATCTGAAATACCAGGTTTTTCGGCCTCTCCAAAACTCGAAATAGTTTGATTTTCGGCAGCAAAAACATGAATAAATTCCAACGGGTTCATTTGGTTGCGAATACCAATGGGCCATTCGCTACCATTTGGGTGATTCCCAAAGGCCAAAACTGCATCTTCCCCAAAACTAACAATGGCATCTTTTATTCCCCACTCTTCTAACAAAGGCTTCAAAATATCCAGCGCAAAACCTTTTTCTATTGCTCCAAAATCAAACTCCATTCCCTGCTGAAGCATACGAATTTTTTGTGAATCAAAATCAAATTCTATTTTATCAAATCCGCATTTCTTTTGTGCTTTTGTGATTTCTTCAGGACTCGGATTCTCATTTTCTTCATAAAGTGAAACCAAAGGCGCAACTGTAATATCAAAAGCGCCATTGCTTATTTGATAAAAATCGTAGCAAACAGTTAATAAATCCCAAAGCTCGGCATCCACTTTAATCCATTCGTTTATAGGTGAAGTCGAAAGTTTACTCACTAATGAATCGGGTAAAAAACGATTTAGGTTTTCTTCCAACTTTTCAACCTCAGCTTTTACTTTTGAAAATACTTCACGAGCTTTTTCAGCATCAACATTTGGAAGCACCACATCGCAAGGTGTTCCCATGGCTAAAAATGTATCGTTAAAAATTGTCGGCTCTGACATTATTTTGTTTTATTGATTTAAGTGCACAAAAGTAAAAAACTCCCAGATAATTTCTACCTGAGAGTTCTTTTTATAATCGCAATTCTTTTGTCATCTATAATTTATAAAACTCTTCCCAACCTTTGCGCGGTGGTGTTCCAACTAGCAAGTTGTTAGCCACTTTGTTGTTGGTAATTTGTTTCTTTTTGCGGTCGAATACAATTTTAGTGTTTAAGCGCTGTGCAATAGTACCCAAGCAGAATACCTGACTTAGTGGTGCCGACACCTCGAATGGAGAACGTGTTTTTTCTTCGCCCTTTGTAGCTTTAACAAGGTTTTCGAAATGATTGGAAGGACTCTTCGGCACTTCGGGCAATTTGCCTTCCATATCTTTAGCAGCTTCCTCTGGAATAATACTGAGTGTGCTACCATGTGAGCCACCTTTGAAGGTAAGATCTTTTCCGTATATTTCTTTACCGGCACCCAGTTTAGCAGGTTTAACTGCCCCTGTACTTGCCGCTGGAATATTTGGGTCAACTTCAACCTTACCAAATCCGGCAGGAACCTCAGGAATATTATCCATACCATCGTACCAGTTAATTGTACAAGCAGGCATTTTTTTACGTTTCGGGAATTTAAAAGCTAAGGTAGATGCCTGAGGAAAGAACAATGGATTATGTCCTTCTATTTTTAATGGATCAACCTCGTACGGAAGTCCTAATTCAAGAAATTCGTGAGCCGTGTCCATAATATGCGCTCCCCAGTCACCCAGTGCTCCCATTCCGTGTTCGTACCAGCAACGCCATTGGCCGTTATGGAAATCTTGGTGAAATGGGTGTTCAATTCCTGCCATTAACCAGGTATCCCAATCCATTGTTTCAGGCATTTCTGGATTAACCGGATACTTCGACATATTTGTATCCCAACCGTGCCAACGACGGCGGCCATTCATATGCGCTGTAATTCTTGTTACGTCTTTAATTATACCAGCTTCAACCCAAGCCTTAAACTGAAAGTAGTTTCCTTCAGAGTGCCCCTGATTACCCATTTGTGTAGCAACGCCATACTTTTTAGCTGCTTTTATTAACAATTCCGATTCGTTGAAAGTACGCGTAAGTGGTTTTTCAACATAAACCGATTTGCCTAGCGACATTGCTAAAATGGTAATTGGAAAGTGCGAGAAATCAGGTGTTCCAACACATACTGAATCAAAATCTTTTACAGATTTGTCAAACATTTCTCTAAAATCTTGATAACGGGTAGCATCAGCGTTCCGTTTCATATTTTCAAGGGTATGCTTTCCGCCCATGTCCACATCACACAAAGTAGTAACATTCACCAATCCAGTCTTTTTAAACTCTTTTAGTATTTGTCCTCCACGGTTTCCAACACCACAAAAAGCCATATTAATTTTATCGCTTGGAGCAACAATTCTACTACGTAATACTTCGCCTGCTGCGTTTTTAATTTCGTCTTTGGCAAAAAGCACATGCGATGGTACAATGGTCATTGCACCTATTGCTGCTGCCGATTTTCTTATAAATTTTCTTCTGCTATTATTCATTTTAGTTCAAAGTTTAAATTGTGATTTAGATAGTACAAAGAACAAAAAATACTACGCACTTTGTATCCTATTCAATTATATTTTTGGTTCCCATTTTGAATCGTACTCACGTCCCCAATATTTCATGGCTTCGCGGTCGAACATCATTCCGCTTTTGTTACAAATATCGAAACCATTTCCAATACGATAAGCAACATTTGAATAATGTACCATTGCCATACTAATAGCTCCCTCTGCAATATGTGCTTTCAAACCGGCTTTTCCTCTAATTCCATCAAACCAGTTAATTACATGTGAAGTAGACATGTCGCCACCTCCACCAAGCGCAGTTCCTGCTTCAATACTTGCTGATGTTGCTTGTTTTATCTCTTTGCCCATTCTATCAAATAGGATATATTTATTTCTATTCACAAAAACAGAACCTTCACTTCCAAATATAATCGTACCTCTTCCACCAAATCCATAGGTATCATGACCAAGTCGACTTTGTCCATCCCACTTAATCACTTTATCTCCTTCAAATTTAAAGGTAGCTTCCATGGTATCGTACATTTCCCAGCCATCGTCCTGAAAACAACGTTTTCCGGCTTCCGCATAAACACTGTTTGGATAGGCCACCTGTAATGCCCAGCGAGCTATATCTAATTCATGCGTTGCATTGTTACCAGCTTCTGCTGTTCCGTAGTTC
>JAUVDE010000448.1 GCA_030595485.1 Draconibacterium sp. | reverse complement strand
TTTTTCCACAGTCTGCTCCGCAGTGTACACAAATATTATCTTCCTGTTTTCCCATCTTTTTTGTGTCTCTTTGAGTCTTAGTCTTTGTGGTAAAAAGTTGAACCACGAAGACACAAAGTCACTAAGACTTCGCAATCTATTCTTTTAACTTACAACAATCTCCCTTGGTTTCCTTATGCAATTCAGCAGATTCAGCTTCAAGACTTTTTTCGAATTTTTGCTCAATCTTTTGTTTTGGCGGACTTAGGTATGGAATTCCCAAGCTTAAACCACGCAGTACAAATAAAATTCCAACAACTACTACAAGAACCGGTATAAGTTTGTTTATTTTATTCCGAATGGCAAGACTCAATACGTTTCCGGCCAGCGAAATAGCTAATAACATGGGGATTGTTCCTAAACCAAATAATATCATATATAACGAACCTCCGGCAACTCCACCAGTACCAATAGCTCCGGCAATTGCCATGTAAACCAACCCACATGGAAGCAAGCCATTTAGCATTCCAATAAAAAATAAACTTTGAAATGAGCGAATTGAAAACATTTGCCCAATGGTTTTTTTCAATTTCCCAACCACCGACGACCAGCTTTTATTCATGCTATACTGGTTTTTGAAAAGCTTCGGGAAAAGTACCGAGATAATCATGAGTGCTCCCATGATTACGGACACCTTTTGCTGAAATCCAATCAATTGTAAACCCTGTCCGAGCAAACCAAAAATGGCTCCCATAAAACCGTAAGTAATGGTTCTTCCAAGATTATATAATGTGCCTCCAAATATTTTTTGCGAAACAGTGTTGCCATGCAAAGGTAAAGCAATGGCAATGGGGCCGCACATGCCAGCACAGTGAAAGCTTCCCATTAAACCGAGAACTAAAGCTGAAATAAAAATGGTCATCTTAAAATCGTTTTGAAATCAAATTATTATGGCTGCATATTTATTGTATTCACTGTACATTTACAGGACGGTTGACCTCATATTTAGTACCATCCATAAACCAAGTGACTTTTAGAATGTATCTTCCGCTAATCAAAGCTTTTTTTTCAAACTGAAAATTTTGTTTAACGCTTGCTCCACCGGTCTTAAATGAGTTTTTAATATCCTTTGTTTTATCCGATGGACGATACATATGAATAGTTCCTGAATCCATCTTGTTAAGCAATGTTTCATCAACTTCTACAACAAAAAATTTGTCTGTAGACTTTGTCTCAAATGAACGGGCAAAAGGTTTCGAACGTTCATCAACTTTCATTTGCTCCGAATAATCAACTCCTTTTTCATAATAGTCTTTATGCACTAAATTTACTTGCTGATTCATTGCAAAATAAATAAACACTGCACAAGCAGCTAAAAACACTACCAAAAAAAGAAATATTCCTGTACCCCACGTAAACTTCATATCTATTAATTTCTATTTATTAGTTGCTGACAATTTGTACTAAATGACACTTTCGTTTTAATTTTTATACGGTCCGACAAAAGTGGTAGAATAGGTTTCAATTAATTCATTATTGCTGTAAATTCCAAATTCCACTTCGGTTTTGTCGCTTCTAATTTCTGCTTTTGAAATAAAAAGTAAGAAGGTGGCTTCGAACATGCCCTGATCTTTTATGGTCATGTTATTTCCTGCCATTTGAATTTCGCCTTTGTGTGAAATTAGTTTAATTTCAAGAGGCATTGTTTCGTGCGTTTTATTTACAATTTTAATATTGTACACGTTCGATATCTGACTTTCATGATCCTGGAACAATAAACCCGGAGTTCTTAGAATGGTTGTTTCAATTGCCGGACGGGTGGACAGGGTGTATACAAAGAATGAGAACATAATAAGTAGTACTGCTGAATAGGCCCTGTTTCTGGCGTTCCAAATTTTAGAGTGACCACCTTTTATCGATGTCTCCGATGCGTAACGTATTAACCCGGGAGCCTTGCCGGTAACATGCATGATTTTGTTGCATTGATCGATACAAGCGGTGCAATTAATACATTCCAGTTGTGTACCATTTCTTATGTCGATTCCCGTGGGGCAAACTGCAACACATTGTTTGCAGTCGGTACAATCTCCATCACCTTTGCCACCACGAGGCTCGCCACGTTTATAATCGTAAGTAACCATTATCGTTTTCGAATCGAGCAAAACACCTTGCATTCTTCCGTATGGACAAACCATAGTGCAAATTTGCTCTCGGAAAAAGGAATAAACCCAGTAGAAAAATGTTGAAACCGCCAGCATAATTGCAAACCCCGAAGGATTTGAACTTATAGGTTTCGAAATAAGTTGCAGCCAACTGTCGCTACCAATAAACCACATTAAAAAGGCGTTGGTCATTGCAACAGAAAGAAGCATGAATATGCCGTGTTTCAATGTCTTTTTAAATACTTTGTTCGCATTCCAAGGGCTATTGTCTAATTTATGCCGGGCTCGCGAATCGCCTTCAATCAGGTGTTCAATTCTGCGGAAAACCATTTCCAGGAAAATGGTTTGTGGGCAAGTCCATCCACACCAAAGTCTTCCAAAAGTTACCGTAAACAGAACGATGAATAAGACAAATGAGAGCATTAGCAAGGCAAGGATGAAAGTGTCTTGTGCCCAAAAAATAGCGACGAATATTATAAATTTCCGATGGGCAATGTCAAGAAGAATCAATGGATTTCCATTCACTCGAATAAAAGGTACCCCAATAAAAAATAAGAGCATGGTATAAGCGAAAATTGAACGTCGGGTAAACCATTTCCCAGTAGGCT
>JAUVDE010000442.1 GCA_030595485.1 Draconibacterium sp. | reverse complement strand
GCAATTCGTCAACTAACCGAGGGGGTTGAAAGTGGCGAAAAATACCAAACCTTATTGGGAGTAACCGGATCGGGTAAAACATTTACCATAGCCAATGTAATTAAGGAGGTAAAACGTCCAACCTTGGTGTTAAGTCATAACAAAACTTTGGCAGCACAGCTTTACGGCGAAATGAAACAGTTTTTTCCCGAAAATGCTGTGGAGTATTTTGTTTCGTACTACGATTATTATCAACCTGAAGCCTATCTTCCCAGTACCGGAACATACATTGAAAAGGATCTTTCTATTAACAAGGACATTGAAAAGTTACGATTAAGCACTACCTCTGCTTTGTTATCGGGTAGGCGTGATGTGATTGTGGTATCTTCGGTTTCGTGTTTATACGGAATTGGAAATCCTGAGGATTTTCATGCGAATGTTACTGAGCTAAAAGTTGGGCAACGTGGTTCGCGAAATGCAATGCTCCGTCAATTGGTTGATGCGCTTTATTCTCGAAGCGAAGTGGATTTTCAACGGGGTAATTTTAGGGTGAAAGGAGATACAGTAGATATTTATCCGGCGTATGCCGATGAGGCGATACGTATTACTTTATGGGGCGACGAAATTGAGGAGATCTCAAGTTTTGACCCCGAAACTGGTGCGACGATTAATTTAATGAATGAAGTGAATATTTATCCGGCCAACATATTCGTTACCACCAAAGACCGTATGCAATCTTCAATTCGCCAAATACAGGATGATTTGGTAAAGCAGGTTGATTATTTTAAGGAAATTGGCAAGCCATTGGAAGCCAAACGGATTTTAGAGCGTACCGAATACGATATGGAAATGATGCGAGAATTGGGCTACTGTCCGGGTGTTGAAAACTACTCGCGTTATTTCGATGGTCGAACTCCTGGAATGCGTCCCTTCTGTTTAATGGATTATTTTCCCGATGACTTTATGGTTGTGATAGACGAAAGTCACGTAACCATTTCGCAAATACGTGCCATGTATGGTGGTGATAATTCGCGAAAAACCAACTTGGTTGAATATGGGTTTCGTTTGCCGGCAGCTATGGATAACCGTCCGCTTAAATTCGAGGAATTTGAAGGTATTGCCACCCAGACTATTTATGTTAGTGCAACACCTGCCGACTACGAATTAGCAAAATGTGAGGGTGTTGTGGTGGAACAAATTATTCGTCCAACCGGCTTGCTCGACCCCATTATTGATGTTCGCCCAAGTGCCAACCAGATTGATGATTTAATGCACGAAATTAATCTGCGAAAAGAAAAGAATGAACGTATTTTGGTAACTACATTGACCAAACGAATGTCGGAGGAGCTAACCAAATACTTAATAAATATGGGTGTTAAAACCCGCTACATTCACTCCGATGTAGATACACTCGAACGAATTGAGATTTTAGAACAGTTACGAAGAGGGGAGTTTGATGTACTCGTTGGAATTAACTTGCTACGTGAAGGATTGGATTTGCCAGAGGTTTCGCTGGTGGCTATTTTGGATGCAGATAAAGAGGGCTTTTTACGCTCGGAACGTTCGCTGACGCAAACGGCGGGTAGAGCAGCGCGTAACTTAAACGGAATGGTAATTATGTATGCCGATAAAATTACCAACTCGATGCAGAAAACCATTGATTCGACAAATTACCGGCGCGAGAAGCAATTGAAATACAACGAAGAGAATAACATTACTCCGACGGCAATTGTTAAACCAACGCGCGAGATTATTGGTTACGAATACCGCAGTGACAAACAACCTACTTACGATGGAGGAATGGGACAACCTGATATTGCAGCAGATCCTGTGGTGCAGTACATGAGTATTGATGGATTGGAAAAAGCCATCGAGAAAACAAAAAAACAAATGAAGGTATCAGCTAAAGACCTCGATTTTATTGAAGCTGCACGATTGCGTGACGAAATGTTTGCCTTGCAAAATCTGGTACAGGAGAAAAGGCGAAAAATCTAAGTGAATAGTTAGCGAATAACGGTACTTCTTTGTGTAAAATCGAACTTCACAGAATACCTTAATTAAAAAAGTGTATTTTTGCGCAAAAATTTTTGAGGAGATGGAATTTGCTTTTTCAAAATTAGTAGGAGAAATTAAACAGCTAATCATTAATCCAAAGGGATTTTGGTCGGATAAAAAGGACGAGGAGGGAACTGCTTCTTTGTTTGTATTGTATTTGTTACCCATTTTATTTGTGTTGGCAATAGCTGTTTTTATGGGTGAGTTTTTCCGACGCTCCGATTTCTTTTTTGAGTACCCAGTTTTAAAAGCTGTGCGCGTAATTACGCTTTTTGTTTTACAGTATTTTATTGCTGTATTTTTCACAAAAGAATTAATGAAAACATTTGGGGGAGAAAAGAATGTAGTTGTAGCCCGGAAGTTGGTGGCTTTTTCAATGATTCCTCTACTTCTAGTTGCAATTGTTACCGGATTATTTGAGTATTTTAATGTTTTGAAGGTGCTTGGGTTTTATTCTTTCTATATATTTTGGATAGGAGCAGAGGCGCTGGTTGAAGTTCCTAAAGACAAAGAATATAAGTATTCAATGATGGTTATTTTTATTAATCTGTTGTCATTTAGTATATTGGGCTGGTTGTTATCTAAAATATTTGAGTTTATTTTGTTTCAAATGTAATAAATGATAAGAGTTAGCAAATTTTGAAACTGGAAATAATAGGATTTAATTAATACGAACATAAAATGGCACATAAAGCACAACAAAATATCAGCATTAAAAATCGTAAAGCAACTTTCGAATACGAGTTGATTGAGCGCTTTATAGCCGGAATGCAATTGGTTGGTACCGAAATTAAATCTATTCGAAATGGAAAGGTGAATTTAACGGATTCATATTGCCAGTTAATTAGAGGCG
>JAUVDE010000378.1 GCA_030595485.1 Draconibacterium sp. | reverse complement strand
TACTACACAATTAGAACAAGGTTGGATGAACACTAGTGCTCTGAGTATTATCGATGCCAACAAACTTGAATTTGTTGCTACAATTTTGCTCGACGAACCCGAAAATGGGGCAGCCGGCTCGTGGGGAATCGATTGTTCGGCTGATCATATTATTGTGGCTCACTCGGGAACACACGATTTTAGTCTTATCGACTACAAGCAGTTTGTCGAAAAGCTTCATCAAACTGCTGACAAAGAAACACTTTCGTACGACTTGCGTTTTTTATCCGGAATACGTGAGCGCATAAAAACCACAGGAAACGGACCACGAATTATTAAGCTACACAATAACAAGGTTTATGCGGCTAATTATTTTTCCGATTTTATTGATATTATTGATATTGAAAATCCGGTTGAATCCCATTTTCAGCAGCTGGTATTAAACGATAAGCTGATGAACGACGAAGTACGTATGGGTGAAATATTATTTAACGATGCCACCTATTGTTTTCAGGGCTGGCAGTCGTGTAATGGGTGCCACCCGGGCGAAGCACGTACCGATGGACTTAACTGGGATCTTATGAACGACCAAATGGGTAATCCTAAAAACTGTAAAAGCATGCTGGGGTCGCACGAAACAGCTCCGGCTATGATTTCCGGGATTCGCCCTGATGCGGAAACAGCCGTGCGTGCAGGTTTTACCCACATTCAGTTTGTACAAATTGAAGAGGAGCATGCACAAACTGTTGACAAATACCTAAAGTCGCTGAAACCGGTTCCAAGTCCTTATTTGGTAGATGGAGAACTAAGCGAGCTTGCCCAGGAAGGGAAAAAGGTTTTTGAAGAAGTGGGCTGTGTCTACTGCCACAAAGGCCCCTGGTTAACCGACCAAAAACTACACGAGATGGGAAAACAAGGTGAATACGACCACCAAAACACATGGGACACCCCTACACTAATCGAAGTGTGGCGTTCCGGCCCCTGGCTACACGATGGCCGATCAGCTACCATGAAAGACCTTTTCACCAAAGAAAAACACGGTATCCGTCAAGAACTCTCCGATGTGGAAGTTGATGCTTTAGTGGAGTATGTTATGTCTTTGTAAATGAAACAAAATTAAAGACCGGGGCTGTATCTATGAAAATTTACAGCCCCGGTCTTTTTATACATGCCAACCACTGCTTCCTGATCTGTACTTACACAATACGGAGCATCCTTTTTCCTTTATTTTCAAAATACGAAGAGATATTCAAGCAATTTAGGATATGGAATAAGTGAACTTTCCCGCCGTTTATCTTGTTGCTTTTATTTACAATATGTTTTAACTTGCTAACTCAATAGCAAACATAAAGCGACAATAATATGCAACGATTTTTAATTTTTCTTATACTGTTCATAACACTCGGAGTAGGAAATTTACAGGCTCAGAAAATTTACCCTATTACCAGTGGCGAAATGATTTTCTCAAACGGAACAGTTGAGTTTACTGACAAATACATTCAGCAATTTCCCAATGCTGAAGTTTCGAGTGTGCCCTTACGCTACACAGCCGTCTTTCATTTATCGCAGAACTGGCATATAGATTTTGGCAACCACTTTGGTCTTTATAGTGGCCTAGGTGTAAAAAACGTAGGTATAATTTCCGATGAAATATTGTTTAATGGTGCTCCGGGAATTGAATCGTACCAACCTTATAAAATTATTCGTCGATTATATACCGGCGGGATACCACTTGCTGTCAAGCTTGGGTCGTTTAAAGATAACCTCTACTTTTTTGGCGGTGGCGAAGTTGAATTTGCCATACATTACAAAGAGAAATACTGGAATTCGCACAGTCGCTCGGGCTCTAAAACCAAAACTACCCAATGGTTTGGAAGCCAAAGTGAGCCAATATTACCATCGCTAATTGCCGGTGTTCAATTTCCGGGAGGAGTAAACCTGAAATTTAAATATTACCTCAACGATTTTTTAAACCATAATTACAGCAGCACCAATTTTGTCTCCGATCTTAACCGCTACAAAACAAGTCAGGTGTGGTATCTCTCGCTTTCGTGGCAATTTAACACCGCCTATTTATTTGGCGATGAAAGAGATATAATTAAGCTATAAACAATCGCGCGGGAGAGGTGAAAAAACAGGAATGAATACACTCAGTATACAATTATGTTCCAAAGTTAATACCCACTAAATTTCAGATTTTCGGTTTCAATACGTTCTACCTGACGTCTCATCTTTTTTTGGATTATTTTAAAATGATGCTCATCATCGGGAGCAATTAATGAAATGGCATCACCGGGCGATTCAGCACGACCTGTTCTTCCAATACGGTGAATATAGTCTTTGGGCGAACGGGGCAATTCGTAATTAATCACACAGGGTAAAAACTCAATGTCAATTCCACGTGCTAATAAATCGGTGCATACCACTACCCTAACTTTACCTTGTTTAAACTGACGTAAAACTTCAGTTCGCACCCATTGGCTTTTTTTACCATGAATGGCTTCGGCATCTATTCCGTGTTTTGATAATTTATCTACAACCGCATCGGCTTTATACGACGATGACGTAAAAACCAAGACCTGTTGCAGGTCCTGCGATTTTATTAGGTAACGCAGTAATGGTCCTTTTTTCTCCTCCTCCACAAAATACGCCACCTGATTAATCAGGCTCAGCGTATTCTCTTTGGCAACTATCTTAATCACTTTCGGATTGTGCAAAAGTAAAGTCGTAATACTGTTTAAATCATCGCTTAAGGTAGCCGAGAACAACAGGTTCTGACGTTTTTTGGGAAGCAAGGCAAATATTCGGTTCATCTCATCCTTAAAACCCAAGTTCAGCATTTTATCGGCTTCGTCGAGTACCAGTGTGGTAATATCCGATAAATGCACCGCCTTCGATTCAACCAATTCCAATAACCTTCCGGGTGTAGCTACCAAAACATTTACCCCTTGCAAGCCTATCATTTGCGGATTTATAGAGACACCTCCGAATACAGCCATCGTTTTTATGGGTGCTGAAATCCCGTTTGCAAATTCATTAAACACTTCGCGAACCTGCACCGCCAATTCGCGCGTAGGAACCACTACAAGAACAGTAACATGTCGGTTTTTTTCTACCCGTTTGTGTTGCAATTGTTGTAACAAAGGCAATACAAAACTTGCGGTTTTACCCGAGCCGGTTGAGGCTATGCCCAACACATCGTCCCCCTTTAAAATAGCTGGAATAGCAGCTTCCTGAATTGGATAGGGCTTGGTGTAATTTTTTTTGGACAATACATCGAGTAAGGCCGACGATAATCCTAAAGTAGTAAATGACATGCTTGTTGCTCCCAATTAAGTGAGGATGAATTTCCTGTGGCAAATATACTTAAAATAGAATAAGATGATAAATGCAAAATGGATTCTAACAAGACAAATCATAAAACAATACCCACAAAGACAATTCGACAGAGACGCAGACTTGTTTTCCAAAAAAGATGAGTTTTCTTAAAACGAAGCTTAAACGAAGTTGTACTTTTTGATGATAATTCGATAACTTAAGCAATTATTTTAAACCAAAATCAACTAAAACGATGAAACGACGAAATTTTGTCAAATCTGCTACAGCATCCGCCCTAGGAATTCTATTACTTCCTGGTTGTGCAAACAAT
>JAUVDE010000122.1 GCA_030595485.1 Draconibacterium sp. | reverse complement strand
CATATCGGCGCGTTGCAGGTTGTGGTAAAACAAACAATTGGACTGGTACTGTTCAAAAACCGACAATACATCGGGGCCACCCTGTTCGGGACCATGGGCACCACCATCGAACCAAACCATTGCCCAGTCACCATAATTGGTAAAAATTTCTTTTACAATCTTTTCTATCATGGTGTTGTAGTGCTTTTGCCTGTTTTGTGCAAATGCATTATCGCCATGTACTTTAAAGTCGTAAATACCGTAAAAAGCATTCCACCGAGTTCCGATATATACACCGGGAAGAATCCCAAACTTTTTGCACGAGGCTTTAAAATCGCGTAAAATATCTCCTTTTCCATGCTGCCAATTCAGGGCTTTCATCGAATAAGGTGTTGCATCGCTTTGGTGGAAAAAGAAACCGGTTTCGTGGCTTACCGTTAATATGGCAATTTTAAATCCACCGTCTTTTAACGATTTTATCCACTGATCCATATCGTATTTTTGTGGATTAAAAATGTTATAATCTTCTACTGGAGTAATACGTGCTTCTTGCTGTACATAAAACTTACCGTCGTAGGCATGAAGGTCGATGCAAACAAGGGCAGCCAGTTCAGTGTTTTGCCATTGTATTTGGGCTGGGCTTGGTATAGGAATTGCTGGCTTATTTTGTGCGATTACACTCCCTAGTATCCCAATCAATAATGTTGTTGAAATCAAATATTTGCACATAAAATATTTTTGGTTTTTCAAATTTAAAAATAGATGTATGCTGTACTTAAAAGAAGAAGGTTTTATAATCGTTTTATTCGATTTTCAACATGCACACAACCCTTGAATTTATAACTAACTCGGTTATTGTTATTATAAAAACATGCCTATTCCGATACCACCTTAATCCCCTCTTTAACCTCTTTTTCCCATATTTTAAGCTTATCAATCAGTTTATTAAGCAAATCAGGATTATCTGAACTAACGTCATTCGTCTCTTGTATGTCATAAGATAAATTATAAAGTTCAATTTTATCTCCGTTCTCACTTTTTATACGAACCAACTTCCAGGCTCCACTTCTTATGAAACTTTTATTACCAAAAGCAAAAAACACGTCTCTGCTGGGTAAATTGGTTTGGTGTACTAAATTGTCTTTTAAACTTATTCCATCGATGTATGCTGAACTAGGTTTTTGATCTATAAAGTCCAATAATGTTGGCAAGATATCCATGGTAAGCACAGTTTGCTTATTAAGCATCCCTTTTTTTATTTTATTAGGATAGCTTATAATAGCTGGAACTCGACTTCCTCCCTCATATACACCTCCTTTGTATCCCCTTAAGCCTCCATTATTACCATAGTGATTCGCTCCGTTATCTGATAGAAAAAAAACGATTGTATTTTCATACTGTGCTGTCTCTTTAAGCACTTGCATTATTTTTCCAATGCCCTCATCCATTACTTCCACCATTTCTTTGTAAATTGACGAAATACTATCTTTGGGTACAGTTGCCGTACCTGCATTACCAACTTTCCTTAGTATTTTATCAATACGTCTTTGGTAAGGCCCGTGTGGGGCTTCATGTGGTATATATAGAAAGAACGGTTTTCCCGTTTTTTTAGGATTATTTTCTTGAATGAATTTTACTCCATATTCAGTTATCAAATCAGTTGAGTAGCCCTCTTCGTTTTCAATTTTATTGCCTTTCCACCAATCCAGATAACCCTCCTGATCAATATGTGCATGGTAATCGATATTTCCACTCACAAATCCTGTATATTCATCAAATCCTTGTAATGTTGGATTGTACGCTTTTGAATAGCCCAAATGCCACTTTCCAAACATGCCACAATTGTAGTTATGTTTTTTAAACTCCTCGGCTATTGTTGTTTCATTCAAATTTAAACCAACTTCTCTATGACTTTTAGCCGTAATAACTCCTCCGACACCAGTACGTTGTTGATATTTACCCGTCATTAAAGCTGCTCGCGTAGGGCTACAGACGGCTCCATTTGAATGAAAATCTGTGAATTTAATTCCCTCAGCTGCTAATAAATCTAAATTTGGTGTGTAGACAGTGGTATTGCCATAGCATGAGATGCCTCCATAACCCAAGTCATCGGCCATTATTACCACTATGTTTGGATTTAAATCTGGGATTTCTTTTTTACCAGTACAAGATACAAACAAAACAAGCTGTACAATAAATATTACTTTTTTCATGTGATTACTATGTTGCTATTTAATAAATGCTGGCGTATGTTTACCCTTCCTCTTATATCGCTATTATATAGTAAATATACCATTCCAGTTTCAGAGTGTATGTATACTTTTTTCCTATTCTGTTAAAATCCTCTTGGGTGGCTCCTTTGCTGTGATTCTCTTTCTGTGTCACCAGACTTAGGATGTACTAATTTAATAATAATTTGAATGGGATTAAATCTAGGATTGAAATGTGGCTTGAGTTTTGGTGTATTAAATAGTATGGTGTTCAGTTATTTGTTCATCTTATTCGAGCATTTGTATTCCCCTTGTTGAGAAAGGCGCCAAGGTCGAGTTCACCGGGGCGCACGCTTTCCGCATGGCTGTAGGTTTGCTCGTCTGCTTCGTAAAAAACATAATTTATCGAGGTGGGCAAATCCATAAAACTCCCCTGGATTCCCTTTTTCTCAGCAATCTCACTTAAGTACATTTCCGACTTATACGAAGGCACACCATAGTGATGCAGCGCTTTACCCAGCTGTACTAAAAATTTATATTTCGGAGGTACTTGCCTGCCCTCTGTTTGTTCAACCATGCCATTTGTTTTCTGGGCATAAAAATGAGAAAATAATATTTGCTAAAACAGGATTATATCCATTAGTTTTGTCAGATATTCTTTTGTACATGATTATGCTGCTTTATAATCCCTAAGTGGGAACAAACATTCAAATGTAATTAAACAAAAAAGACAGCTTGTATGCTGCCTTTAAAACTATGTGAGTTTTTACTAATCATCAACGGCTTGTCCAACCAATAGTTTGAATCTCCAGCCTGTATTGTCTCCATTTATTTCTTGTGTTTGTTTCATTAGTATACCAATAATATTTTCTTTCGGATCGGCAAAATACTGCGTGTTAAAATAACCTCCCCATTCAAATGTTCCAGTACTGCCTTCACCACCTTTTGCTTGTCCTTTTTTGTTTAGTACAGCGAAGGCTAAACCATGGTATTTCCCTTTATCCCAAAATCGTTCGCCAACTTGATTTTCCATCATAAAATCTACCGTAGTACGACTAAGCAACCTTGTTCCATTTAATTCGCCTTTGTTTAAATACATTTGTAAAAAAGTAGCGTAATCCTTTGCAGTACTCGATAGTCCGGCACCACCTGCAAAAAAGGTTTTTGCACCTGTAATTGGATAATTAGGATTATAGTAAGCTGATGCTGGGTAGTTTATCCACTTTTTATCTTTTTTAGTTTGCACAGGAACCAAACGCTCGACCTTCGAATTTGGTAGATAAAACCATGTATCATTCATGCCCAGAGGATCGAATATTCGTTTTTCAAGAAATTCATCAAGTGGTATCCCCGAAATAATCTCGATAAAATAACCCAATACATCAATTCCTTCGCTATAAATGAATTTTTCACCGGGATTGTTATGTAATGGTAGCTTGGCCAGCTTTTTTATGTTCTCTTCAATGGTTATTGGCTCTGTTGTAAAACCATCGATTATACCCGCTTTTTGATAAATCTTACGAAATTTCGCGTCGCCATCAATAAAGCCATAGCCAATTCCCGAAGTATGTGTTATCAGATGTCGGATGGTTATTTGGTTTTTGGCTAATCGTGTGGTGTAAGTCGAATCTTGTTCGTTAAAAGAGTCCAAAATTTTTGCCTTCCCAAATTCAGGGATGTACATATTTATTGGATCATCCAGTCTGAATTCACCTTCTTCCCAAAGCATCATAACCGCAGTTGATGTAATGGCTTTGGTTTGAGAAGCTATTCTGAAAATATCATCTTGTTTAAATTTTCTTTTCGTTTCAAAATCAGCCACGCCAAATGCTTTGTGATATACTATTTTCCCATTTCTGGCAATTAATGCAACGCCACCGGGAATCTCACTTGCTTCTATGGCACTCAAAAGCATGTTGTCAATTCTTTCCAATCGTTCGTTCGACATGCCGACTGTTTCAGGCTTCGCTTCAACTAAGTATGGAGATGATTGAGTGGATTTTGTTTGCGCTACAAGAGTAAGCGAATAAAAACTAATAAGTAGTAAATATAAATACTTCATAATATTGTTTTTTCTGGTACGAAAATAAAATACGAAATATTTTTTTGAATAAAAAATGTTGACATTCTCTTATTGATAGCGACCTGCTTTTTTACCCAAACCAGCAACATATTTCTCTCTGGCGTTAGCAATGACAAATGGAAACTGCGATCTCCTCTCCTGAAAACTGCGACTGCGACTGTGACTTTCCTATTCTTCAGAAGTCTGTTCTTCCGGTTTTTCGCCTTTGGCAAAACGGCGTATTTTAATATTCAGGTAAGCAAAAAGTACGGTC
The DNA here is from genome assembly GCA_030595485.1 of Draconibacterium sp. Lineage (GTDB taxonomy): Bacteria > Bacteroidota > Bacteroidia > Bacteroidales > Prolixibacteraceae > Draconibacterium. The sequence goes on along the minus strand of JAUVDE010000122.1, from coordinate 4,235 downwards.
ATAAACGGGCTAATAATATTAAAGAAAGCGTATGGCGCATAAGCCCAGGTATCTACTCCCAGTACTTTCGATTGTGTTGCCCCGCAGGTATTCCACGGAATTAGCACCGAAGTAATGGTTCCACTGTCTTCGAGCGTACGGCTAAGTACTTCGGGCTTTAAACCCTGGTCTTCGTAGGCTTTGCGGAACATTCGTCCGGGTACCACCAGCGCAATGTATTGATCCGATGCAGTTGTATTAAAAAAGATACAAGTTCCAACGGTTGATGCCACCAGACTTCCGGAGGTTTTGGCATATTTTATAATAGGCTGGGTAATTCGTTTTAGCAATCCTGCCGACTCCATAACACCACCAAAAACCATTGCCGAAAGAATCAGCCAAACGGTATCGAGCATTCCGCGCATGCCCGAAGTGCTCAACAGTTCGTTTACATTTTCGTCGGGTGTAACTAAACTAACATCGCCAAACATTGCTTTCATAACTGAAAAATACGAGGCGGTTGAATAGTTCTCAATGTCTCCGGCAATTTGTCGAATAACATCAGGCTGAAAAATAATGGCAAATATTCCACCCAGTAGTGTTCCAATTAATAAAGCGGGTAGGGGCGGTACTTTCATTATAATAACTGCAAGCAATAGTACAGGAACTAAAAACAGTAAAGGATTAACACTAAAAGTTCCTTCAATGGCAGTTTTTACATTGGCAACATCAACGGTTGCATTCGAAAAATCGTAACGAAATCCAATTATCAGGAATATAATAAGCGTAATTACCAAAGTGGGCACTGTTGTATAAACCATATAACGAATGTGCGTAAACAAATCGGTTCCGGCCATGGCAGGTGCTAGATTTGTGGTGTCGCTTAGCGGACTCATTTTATCGCCAAAATAGGCGCCACTAATAATTGCTCCGGCAACAATTGCTTCGTTAATTCCAATGGCTTGTCCAATACCTAGCAATGCAACACCAATAGTTGCAATGGTCGACCACGAACTTCCGGTGGCCACACTAACAACGGCACTTACAATTACGGCTGTAAACAAAAATAAACGCGGGCTAATTATATCAAGGCCATAGTAAATCATAGCCGGTACAACTCCACTAATCAGCCAGGTTCCGGCCAGCGAACCTATTAAAAGTAAAATCAGAATAGATGGCATGGCCGAGCCAATGGTCGACACAATTTTCTTTTTAATGCCATCCCAGCCTAAACCCAATTGAATGGCAATAACTCCGGCAACCGCTGCTGCCAACATAAGTGCAATTTGATTGGCTCCCGATAGCGTATCTTCAAAAAGAAGTACATTAAAGGTTAACAGTGCAATTAGAATTAAAATGGGCAGGAGTGCCAAAAGAAGAGAGGCTTCGCGTTTTGTCTTCATATTCGGTGGAAATGTTTATCGGTGCGACAAAATAATACTTTTGAATTGAAAAATGTTATTATTGAACATAGAAATGTCGCATTTTGTTAAAATTACGCGCTGTTTCAAATTAGGAAATCAATTTGTGCCTCAGATAATTAATTGTTTATATTTTCGTTTGATTTATTTTACGTGATATATGAAGGAGATTTACATCAGGATATTTATCGTTTTTATTGTCGTATTTAGCTCGGTAGCAGCATTTGCACAACGTAGCAATGGAATTGCTGTGGAAGGAATTATTTCGGTTGAAGAAGGTTCGCCCGAGGGAGCTATTATTCAAATGTACCGCGACGGCCAGCAAATGGATAATTATGGAGTTCCGGGTAGTGGGCGTTATAAGGTTGAACTGCCTTACAACCATAAGTACGAACTTATTTTTCAGCGTGAAGGAAACTTTTCGCAAAAGATTGTGGTGGAAGGTGATGTTCCCAAAGCTATTTTAGCCACCGATCCCAAATTTCCACCCTTCCCTGTTAATATAAAGTTGTTCACTGAAATTCCTGGAATTGATAAGTCTTTCTCAGAAAACACCGTGTTAAAGATTTTTTACAGCCCCAGTGTCGATAATTTTGTGTCGGAACTGTATTACAACGATGCACAGATAAAACGTCTGATAGACCAAGCAATTGCTCAAGGAAATACTATAGATAAACGAGCAGATTATATGTCGAAACTAACTCGTGCTGAGTTGGCTGAATTACGTAAGGAATACAATAAACTGTTGGAGCAGGCCGGTAATGAATACAGCAGCGAAAAGTTTTTAGCTGCTTTGGATGGTTATAAAGCGGCCAGTAAAATTCTTCCGCAGGAAACATTTCCGAAAGATCGGATTGCAGAGATTAACGACTTGCTGGGTTTAATTATGGCTGCCGAAGATTTGGATAAAGCAATGCTTGCAAGGTTTAATACCCTTGTGAAAGAAGGTGACGCTTTCTTTAGTCAGAAAAAATATTCCGATTCAAAAATGTCCTACGACCGTGCTTTGTCAATCAAACCTTATGACGAGTATGTAAACGAGCAATTGAAAAAGATTGAAGACTTAATGCAGCGTGAGTTGCTGGGTGAAAAGTACCGCGATTTAATTGCACAAGGCGATAAAGCCATAAAAGAACTTTTATACAACGAGGCTTTGGGCGTATTTCAGCAGGCGCTGGAAATCAGACCCGACGAGCAATATCCAAAAGATAAAATTGCAGAGATAAATGGTTTGCTGGCTTCACAGGTCCAAAACCAGGAAAAGCAAAAAAGCTACACCGATGCCATGTTTGAAGCAGAGAAACAGTTTACCAAACAGTTTTACGATCGGGCTTTAACGGCTTTCGAAAAAGCATTGGGCTACCGACCTAACGATATTAAAGCTACACGCAGAATTGCCGAAACCAGAGAGGTGATGAAGGAAATTCTGGATAAAATGTCATTCGATAAATTTATTGCCACAGCCGATAAAGCCTACAAAAAGAAAGATTATCCGGTGGCTTTAACCAATTACGAAGAGGCACTGGCATTATTTCCAAACGATCCGCGGGCAAAAAAACGTGCCGAGGAAATCAACCAGATTTTATACAGCGAAAGAAGTTTTGCAGAGTTTGTAACGCAGGGTAATAAACAGTTTGAAGCAAAGAGTTATATCAATGCCAAAGGGTTATACGAAAAGGCTTTGGCCATAAATACAAACGACAAACACGTGTTGGCGCAAATTGCAGCCATCAATAATATTGTAGCTCAGCAAGGTGTCGATGAGCAATACCAGCAGGCCATTACTCAGGCTGATGAATTATTGGCTCAATCGGATTATCAGAATGCCAAAGGGAAATACAACGAGGCATTGGCCATTAAATCAAAAGAGAAATATCCAAAAGATAAAATTTCTGAAATTGATGCGACTTTGGCTTCCATTGCGAAAACGAACAGCGATTATCAGTCTGCCATTGCGGCTGCCGATAAATTATTTCAGGATACAAAATATGAGGAGGCTAAAAATGCTTTTGCTGATGCTGGCCGGATAAAACCGGAAGAAAGTTATCCACCCGAAATGATTGTTAAAATTGACGGATTGATTGCTGAACAAACACGCTTATTGGCACAAAACGAAGCGGAAGAGAAAGCACGTTTGGAAGCCGCTGCTGCAGCTGAAGTTTTACGATTGGCTGCTATTCAGGCTGATAAAGATAAAAACTACGCTGAAGCTATCGCACGAGCTGATAAGTTATTTGATGATAAAGACTACGGAAACTCACGTAACGAATACCGTGTGGCATTGGATGTAAAACCAGACGAAGCTTATCCACAACAACGTATTGATGAAATTGGAAACTTAATGGCTCAATTGTCTGCATCACAAAAAGCCTACGAAGAGGCTGTTGCTCGTGGCGACCGCGAATTCAAGAAAGAAGGTTGGGACGCTGCAATTGTTGCCTATAACGAAGCTAAACAAGCCAAGTCTGATGAGGTTTATCCGGATGAGCAGCTTGCAAAAATCGATTCCATTCGTGCAGAAAGAGCACGTTTGGCAGAGGAAGCTGCTGCTGCCGAAGCTGCACGTTTAGCATCTATTCAGGCTGATAAAGATAAAAACTACGCTGAAGCTATCGCACGTGCTGATAAGTTATTTGATGATAAGGATTACGGAAACTCACGCAACGAATACCGTGTGGCGCTGGATATAAAACCTGAGGAAGCCTATCCGCAACAACGTATTGATGAAATTGGAAACTTAATGGCTCAATTGTCTGCATCACAAAAAGCTTACGAAGAGGCTGTTGCTCGTGGCGACCGCGAATTCAGGAAAGAAGGTTGGGACGCTGCAATTGT
>JAUVDE010000253.1 GCA_030595485.1 Draconibacterium sp. | reverse complement strand
GTTTTCCGAAATAAATAGTCTTTTGGAGGAGTCCAAATTTGGAGTATGTTTTGGGAGTTCGGTTGCCGATAATATGCACAATGAATTGGTAGATATTATTGATTTATCGCCGGCCGAACAGTCTATTAAATTGCTCGACGTGTTAAATCGCTTGTCGGTAACCAACGATAAGAATGTGTTGTCTTCATCAGATATGCGCCAATATACCACCGATAATTCGCAACGCTTAGATGAAGTAATTAAGTACATATCAGATAATTATACTGACTTTATTGGATTACAAGATGTTTCGGATATTGCCTGTATGACTACCAATTCATTCTGTCGTTTCTTTAAAAAAATGACTAACAAATCATTTACTCGCTTTTTAAATGAGGTGCGTGTTCGAAACGCATCGCGTTTATTGGTTCAAAATGAAATTCCTGTTTCCGAGGTTTGTTACATGGTTGGTTACAAGTCTATTACTAATTTTAATCGTCAGTTTAAAGAAATTATGGGTAGTACTCCAAAAGGGTATAGACAAACTATCTAATTTTTTAAAGCTCCAAAAAGCAGGTTCCAAAAAATCAAATTGAAATTAGAGATGCTGATCCGTCAGCTGATGGATAGCATGACGTTCCTTTCATTGATTGTCGTTATAAATTACGTCACCTTGAACTTGGTTCAGGGGCTTCTTGTCTTATATAATAAGAGAAAGGCCCCATTTAATTATATCATTTCCATTAAGACTTGGGTAAAATAATGCAAAAACAAGATAAATTTCGGAAAGCATTAGTGACGATTATCTACTTCATTTGTAAACTGAAAAAAATCAATAAAGTCTAATACAAGATGAAAACGATAGTAATCTTTGGAGAGATAATGGGGCGTTTATGTGCGGAGAATTTTCAACGTTTTAGCCAGAGCATGCCGGGTAAGCTCGACATGACTTTTGCCGGAGCAGAAGCCAATGTCGCAGCCTCTATTTCAATGTTAGGAAGGAAAGCAAAATTTGTAACTGCCTTGCCTAATAACGAAATGACTGCGGCTTGTTTAAGTACACTAAAAGGTATCGACCTAGATGTGTCGGGTATTAAAAAAGTGGGTTATGGCTGCTTTGGTTTATACTTTGTTGAACGCGGTGCAAATCAACGTCCTAGTCGTGTAATGTACATTCTTCTGTATCGATGACAAAAGGCGAAGATTACGATTGGAATAAAATTTTTGATGGATCGAGTTGGTTACATACGACCGGAATTACACCAGCTTTGTCCGAAGTTTCCGCTAATGCTGCCGAAGTAGCTGTTCGCACTGCAAAAGAAAAGGGATTAACTGTTTCGTGTGATTTAAACTTCCGTAAGAAATTGTGGCAATGGCAAAGTGGTTTGTCGGCTAACGAGTTGGCTCAAAAAACCATGCAAGCCATTATGCCTTATGTCGATGTGGTTATTGCCAACGAAGAAGATGCACATGATGTGCTTGGAATTTCAGCTGGAGATACCGATGTTGAAAGTGGGCAATTGGATATTGATAAGTACACCGATGTTGCCAAAGAAATTATTTGCCAGTTTCCGAATGTAAAAAAAGTGGCTATTACCTTACGCGAAAGTCTTTCTGCAAGCCATAATAACTGGGGAGCAATGTTATACGATACCGAAACAGAATATTCGCACTTTGCGCCAATGGTTGATGGTGAATACCAGCCTTACGAAATCAAAAATATTGTCGACCGCGTTGGTGGCGGAGATTCTTTTGGTGCAGCCTTGGTTTTTGCACTAAATACACCCGAATTGGCCGAGACCGAAAATGCAATTCGTTTTGCTGTAGCTTCCTCCTGTTTATGCCATTCCATTAACGGCGATTTTAATTATGTGTCGCGAAGCGAGGTTGAATCTTTGATGGGTGGTTCTGCTTCTGGAAGAGTTGTTCGTTAATTGTTTTCGAATAGTACCCTTTTATGTTAATTTTAACCCAGCTTGGTAAAAGTGGGGTTTGTATTTTTGTGTACAAGAATCATCGGCGGTTTAGATTAAATTTGCAAAAAAAAGCTTGTATAAAAAAGCGAAAAGGTATATTCAGTTAGAAAAATAATAATTGAAACTATGGATTTGCATGAACTTAGCTTTGCATGCTCAGCTAGCGGACGTGGTATTTGAAATGCTGAAATCTCTTTAGATTAATAAAATGAAACAAATAATCGTTTTTTTACTGTTTAGTAGTGTGTTCTTTTCTTGTATGAATAAAAAACAGGAAAAATCTGAAACCCCAAATGTAATTCTGATTTACGCAGACGACCTTGGCCGTGGACTTTTGGGTTACGAAGGCCAACAAATAATAAAAACACCAAACATAGATAAACTAGCAGAAAAAGGTGTGCGTTTTGAAAATGCCTATGGATGCCATTATTGTGCTCCAGCACGTGCCAGTTTGTTAAGTGGTTACCACGATTGCCACGATGATAAATGGCAGATTTCAAGTGCAGGAGTGTACATGAACATGCCCGACGGAGTTTCAACAGATGACGTTCAGGAAAAACTTGACAAACTATTTCCAGCTACTCCTGACAATGAAATATTTCTTGCGCAGGTTTTTCAAAAGGCTGGTTATGTAACCGGCGAAGTGGGTAAACTCGATTGGGGATTTGCAACTACCCACAAACGTTTAAAACGTCACGGTTGGGATTATTATTACGGTTATTTCGACCATCAGCGTTGCCACGGTTTTTTCCCTCCATTTCTTTTTGAAAACGGTGAGAAAGTAATTATTGAAGGAAATACGCATGAAGACTGCGCCAAAGAAAGTGAACGTGACGAAAATGGCGGATACGAAAAACGCTGGAATATGGAAGGGAAAACTCAGTTTTCTCAGAATCTGTTTCTTGATAAAATGCTTCAGTTTATACGTAATAACAAAGACAAAAAGTTCTTTTTGTATCATCCTACGCAACTACCGCACGGACCAACTTCCATACCTGAGATTCATCCCGATTTTAAAGACAATCCGAACTTAAGTGAAATAGAAAAAGCGTACGCCTCTATGGTTAAAATGCTTGATGACCATGTAGGTAAACTCATTGAAGAATTAAAGACTCAAGGTATCTATGAAAATACTTTGGTGATTTTTACTGGCGATAACGGTCACGAATTATACTATCCAAGTCCGGGAAAAATGGATAAACCTGCTCGTAATATGCACACCGGTGAAAAGTTTGATAATATTAAAAGCAAGTTTTACAGCCATTTAGCAGGCGATGTATTTAACGGAAACGATGGAATGGCAGGTTTAAAACGTGATAACTGGGAAGGCGGCGTTCGTGTACCATTAATTTACCATTGGCCAAATAATATTGAGGGAGGAAAGGTACTCGAACAAATGGTTTCCAACTACGATTTACTTTCCACTTTTGCCGATATGCTAAATGTTGATGTTCCCATCAAAAAGGATGGCATTTCGTATTTGTCTGCGCTTTATGAAAAGTCTTCTGAAAAGCATACATATGTAGTATTTAATTCAAAAATGGGACCAGCAATGGTAACTGCCGATGGGTGGAAAATTCGTTATCAAAAGTCGGCAGACATTTATCAACTGTATTTTTTACCCGATGATTATACTGAAGCTAGCAACTTAGCAGAGAAGTATCCTGAAAAGGTGGAAACATTAAAAGCGGTTTTACTGGAAGAGTGTGGGGGAGATGTGGCTCCAAGAGAACCACGTTTGCCGCGACTTTAGTTTTAAAATATTTAGATTATTCTGAACGTTACGCTCCAAAACATCGTAAATATTGGAGTGTATACAAAACAATAGCACACATAACTGCCTTAGAAGACGATGGATTTTGTGTTGATAAGTTGAAAGTAAAATAGTTTTTCATTAATAAATTCTTATTCGTATTTTGTTTATTCATTCCAAGATTGAACTTATGAGAATTTTCTTTTTTATGATTTTAGTATGTTTTACATTTACTAAACTACAAGCTCAGTCGATAGGTTACAGTGGAATGGAGAAAATCAGCAATTCGAAATACCTGGTTGTAATTGATAAGAAGAATTTTCATGATGGAGATCGCTTGGCCATCGTTTCAGTTGACAAAGAGGATGGATGCAAAATTAGAAAGATTGATATAAAAGACTGGAAACACAAACATGGAAGAGGAAACGATCTTGAATCGGTTTGTGCAGTTCCCGAAACAAAGGATGAGTATTTGTTGGTTGAAGCCGGATACTGGGAAGGTGAGTTTGGCCGTATCTTCCATGTTCGTTTAAAAGATGAAAAGCTTAAAGTCTTAAAAGTGTATCATATTCCGTCCATTTCTCCCGGCGGAAAAAAGAATCCCACAGGTGATAATTTTGAAGGAGTTGCTTGTTTGAAATACAATAATGATTTGTATGTAGTTTTAGGTGAAAGAGGCGGCACCACACGTTTCCCAAATGGCTTACTACGAATTGGGATTTTAAAAGAAGGTGCAAAAAAGATAGACTGGAATACTTACGCTGAAGATACATTTGAAGTGAAGTTGCCAAAATCGGTAAAAACCACTAAAATGATGCGAACAGTTACCGATTTGCATTTGGATAAAGACGGAAAATTATTTGCATCAGCAGCAGTTGACGACAGTGATATTGGCCCATTTAAATCGGTAGTTTACGAGGTGGGAACATTGGAGTTTAACAAAGGAAAATTGAACTTAGTAAAAGCACCAAAAGGAAAACAAGTATATATAGTTGATGGTTTTAAAATCGAAGCTATTTCCGCTTCTCCAAAATTTATGAAATCCAGCAAATTGTGTTTTGGCACCGAAGACGAAACTTTATCAGGACAGTGGCGCCCTTTATTTTCTGAAAATTAGAATCTCAATTAGAGATAGGCTCAAATTCTCCGCAGACATCATAATATATTAATCAATCACCGGGTGACTGTGAGTTGGGAAAAAGAGTCACCCGACGAATATCTTTTCAATAAATGCATGTTTTTAAGTGATTGAATATTAGATGGAAAACAAATGTCTGTCATTCGTATTATTCGTCTATTGAAGAGTAATCTCTAATTTTATGCAGATATCAGTGATTAAAATTATATCCATAACTTGCGACACGATTATTTCGGGAATTGTAAAACTTTTGAATGACTAGAGAAATTGAGTTATTGGCGCCGGGGGGAGATATTGAATCGATTAAAGCAGCAATTGTTGCCGGAGCCGATGCAGTGTATTGCGGCCTGAATAAATTTAATGCCCGAAACCGTGCCGAAAATATCACTTTCGATGATTTAAACGGGATTTTACGCTTGGCGCATAAAAACAATTGCGAAGTATTTTTAACGCTTAATATCAACATTGTAGAACCCGAAATACCTGACCTTATCAATTTGTTGAATAAATTGGTAAACACCAGTATCGATGGTGTAATTATTCATGATTTTGGGCTTTTTTACATATTATCGAAGTATTACAAATCGTTAAAAATCCACGCATCAACGCAGCTTACAACGCATAATGCCGGACAAATTAAGTTTCTGGCTGCTTTAAATACTGAGCGGGTAAATTTATCGCGC
>JAUVDE010000055.1 GCA_030595485.1 Draconibacterium sp. | reverse complement strand
GGAGCAGCTCCTGCGTACATTGGTATTTTAAATTCAGGAACTTCTTTTTCGTCGAAACGAACAAAGGCAATAAATTTACTGTCGGGCGACCACCAAAAAGCTTTGTTGTAGCCAAACTCTTCCTCGTAAACCCAGTCGGGAGCACCGTTAATAATCTCGTTGTGTTTGCCATCGGTAGTAAGCTGACTGGTACTTCCAAATTTTAAGTTCTTTACAAAAATATTGTTGTTTCGAACATAGGCCACACGATTCCCATCGGGCGAAAAAGTGGCCAATTGCTGTGCTCCTTTATCCGAAAGCTGTATTAACTCTTCTGTAACCGAATTCCAAACGTAATATTCCGCAGTAAACGAATGACGATAAATAGGAGAAATTGCAGTGGTTAATATTAGCTTGGTTTCATCTTCGCTAAATTCGTAATTCATAAAAGATGAAATAGCTGAACCATCAACCTTTGTAATATCAAAAAGAACTTCAACCTCCTCACCGGTTTTGTAACTGTATTTAACAACCTTGGTTTCATTTTCCATGGTTGTATAATGAATTCCATCATTCATAGAACGAAGTGCGTGAACTGTTTGTGCTTTGAATGTACTGTTTACAAAAATATCTTCTAAAGTTATTTTACGCGCTTGTGCCTGAAGTGTAAATGCCAATGCAACGGCAAAAAATAGAGCAACGAGTTTCTTCATTTTATCGTGAGTATTAATTTGTTCTGAATAATAGAAAACAAAAGTAAAAAATGTTGGGGAAGCAGAAAATCTTTTTGCTGAGTATCGCGAATTCCGATTCGCGATTTAGTAGTTCCGTTAGGAGTCCGCGAAACTCAAAAAAAGATGCCATCTCCATTTATTCAAAATATAGAGATGCCATCTTTAATATGTACTTGTTGTAAGAAATTCTTAGTTCTCTAGCTACTCATAATCGTGCATTTCTTTCATGAAAGTTACAAAATCGTCTTTTTGTTCCGAATCCATCCATTTCATGGCGGCGCGTGGATGTTGGTTCATCGATCCTGTAATTAGATATGGAACATGGTAACCCCAATCGATTGTTTCTTGCCAAGGTTTAACATGGTTTTGAATAACATCGAGTAAAGGAAGCAAACGATATTTTGGGTTTTTCAGGAAAGCTATTAAAATTTCAATCGGGCAATTTCCTGCTCCGCGTCCCATTCCCAAGAGTGTTGCATCGAGGAATGTCGCACCATTCATTAACGATGTAACTGTATTCGACATAGCCAATTGCATGTTGTTGTGTGCATGAATCCCCAGTTCTTTTCCGGGTAAGGCAGCCTTATATTTTTTAACTAAATGTTCAATGCTCTCACAATATAAACTACCAAAACTATCCACTACATAAATAGTTGGTACTTTACATTTCGCTAGATCAGCAAGAGCCTGATCTAATTCAACTTCGTTTACAGTTGAAACTGCCATTAAGTTAATAGTAACCTCGTAGCCTTTATCCATACAATGTTCGGCCAGCCAAACGGCTTTATCAACTTGGTGACAATAACATGCCACGCGCATCATATCAATTAAACTATCGTTTGCTTGCGGAATATCATCCGGGTCGATTCGACCAATATCGGCCATTGCCGACAATTTTAGATTTGTATCGTTATCACCAACAATACGACGAATATCTTTGTCGTCACAAAATTTCCATGGCCCAACTTCGTCTCTCGAAAATGCCGATTCGCTACTTTTGTAGCCAATTTCCATGTAATCAATTCCCGCTTCAACACACTTTTCGTATACTGCACGAACAAATTCGTCGCTAAATTGCCACTTGTTCATTAGCCCGCCATCGCGAACAGTACAGTCCATTACCTTAATATCTGCTTTGTACATCTCGTTTATATATTTTTTAGTTTTAATAATTCTAATTCGTGTTTAATGTTACTGTCAATAAGTAATGTGTAGATTTTCTCAAAAGTGTCAGCATTCAGTCCCTTTTCAGCGGCCCAATTTTTTCTGTCCAAAATTACCTGCTCTTTTCTTTCCTGTGCAATTACTGCGTCTTTATCGTTTTTAAATCGAACAATTTCTTCAACATACTTGTGTCTTTCGGCAAATAGGGAAATAATATGTTCGTCTATATTATCAATCACGTTTCTAACCTCTTCTAGCGAATGGCAATTTTTTGGTTCTTTGAATATCATCTGTTCTGAAAATTAAAGACTTAAAATTCAATTTGCTGTCAATAACAAATAAAACAAATTTCTTTTCAAAAATATGATGATATGTAAATAATACATGATATTAGTCAGGGATTTAAAACAATTCCACTTAAATACCTTTCAATTTAACAGTAAAAATTACATCCCAATTCATTTTCAACACTTTTCAAATGACGTAAAATACTTGTATTGTGTTTTCATTATTTCGAAATGAACATTAAATTGTTAAAATCTTCTTTAAAATACATTACTGCAAACTACTTCAGGTGCGGAAAACCCAAAGGATTAATTATCTTTGCGCGACTTTTAAAACAAGTAAAAGGATATTAAAATGATTAAAATTACACTTCCTGATGGTAACGTACGTGAGTTTGCCGAAGCTGTAAATGGATACGAAATTGCAAAATCCATTTCGAATCAGTTGGCAAAAGCTGTTCTGTCTATTTCCGTAGATGGTGCAGTTTGGGACTTATCGCGAAAAATTGAAAGCGATGCTGCCATTAAGTTGCATACGTGGACGGACAGGGAAGGACAAGATACATTCTGGCATTCGTCGGCTCACCTAATGGCTGAGGCGATTGAAGTTTACTATCCGGGAACAAAATTCGGAATTGGCCCAACAGTTGACACCGGGTTTTATTACGATATTGATTTACCTGAAGGAAAAATATTGTCGGAAAAAGACTTGCAAAAAATTGAGCAGAAAATGCTGGAGTTGGCACGTCAGAAAAATGAAATTACTCGCTCTGTAATTTCAAAAGCAGATGCAATTGCGATGTTCGCCGAAAAAAATGATGAATTAAAGCAAGAGCTAATTAGCGAATTAGAAGACGGAACCATTACATTATATAATCAAGGTAATTTTACTGACTTGTGTCGTGGACCACACTTGCCAAACACAAGCTATATTAAAGCTATTAAGCTAACTGCAATTGCCGGTGCTTACTGGCGTGGCGACGAAAAAAACAAAATGCTTACCCGTGTTTACGGTGTTACTTTTCCAAAAGCAAAAATGCTGGACGAGTATCTGGTAATGATTGAGGAAGCAAAAAAACGCGACCACCGTAAAATTGGTAAAGAGATGCAACTGTTTGGCTTTTCTGAAGCAGTAGGACAGGGCTTGCCGTTGTGGTTACCTAAAGGTGCACAGCTACGCGAGCAACTGGAGAACTTCTTAAAAAAGGTTCAGAAAAAATACGGTTACGAACAAGTAATGACACCGCACATTGGCGATGTGAAGTTGTACAAAACTTCAGGTCATTACGAAAAATATGGGAAAGATTCATTCCAGCCAATTACTACTCCATCAGAAGGTGAAGAGTATTTGCTAAAACCGATGAACTGCCCACACCACTGCGAGATTTACAAAATGTGGCCCCATTCGTATAAAGATTTGCCGGTTCGTATGGCAGAGTTCGGTACTGTTTATCGTTACGAGCAAAGTGGCGAGTTGCATGGTTTAACTCGTGTACGTAGTTTTACACAGGATGATGCACATATTTTCTGCCGTCCTGATCAGTTGAAAGACGAATTCAAAAAAGTAATCGATATTATATTTATCATTTTCAAAGCATTAAGCTTCGATAATTATACCGCACAAATTTCATTGCGCGACCCGAATAAACCAGAGAAATATATTGGCTCTCCAGAAAATTGGGATAAAGCTGAACAAGCAATTATTGAAGCTTGTGATGAAAAGGGCTTGAATACGATTACTGAATTGGGAGAAGCTGCATTCTATGGACCAAAGCTCGACTTTATGATTAAAGATGCGCTTGGACGTAGCTGGCAGTTAGGAACTATTCAGGTAGATTACAACTTACCCGATCGTTTTGATTTAGAGTACATTGGATCCGACGATAAGCGTCACCGTCCAATTATGATTCACCGCGCACCGTTTGGATCAATGGAACGATTTGTAGCTGTTTTAATTGAACACACTGCCGGGAAATTCCCACTTTGGCTAACACCAGAGCAAGCTGTTGTTTTACCAATCAGTGAAAAGTATAACGATTATGCAAAAAAAGTTTCAGATTTTCTAAATATTTCCGATATTCGCACCGTCGTTGACGAGCGTAACGAAAAGATAGGTAGGAAGATACGCGACAACGAACTAAAAAGAGTACCTTATTTGTTGATTGTTGGAGAGAAAGAAGCCGAAGCCGGAAGCGTTTCAGTACGCCGTCAGGGTGAAGGAGACAGAGGCTCGATGACAATGGATGAGTTTGCAGATTTTATAAATAAAGAAGTAAGAGAACAACTATCAGGATTGTATAACTAACTTAAGGAGGAACGTAAAATAGCTATTAAAAGAAGAGGTCCGAGAAGAAAATTTCAGCCCCGCAGAGAGCAGGAACCACAACACCGGATTAACCATAAAATCAGAGTCCCACAAGTAAGGCTTGTGGGAGAAAATGTTGGCGAACCTGGCATTTTCGCGTTACGCGATGCAATAAAGTTGGCAGACGAGTTGGAATTAGATTTGGTAGAGATTTCGCCAAAAGCTGATCCGCCGGTTTGTAAAATTATCGATTACTCGAAGTTTCTTTATCAGCAGAAAAAGAAACAAAAAGAAATGAAAGCCAAAACCACTAAAGTGGTGGTAAAAGAAATACGTTTTGGTCCACAAACCGACGAGCACGATTTTAATTTCAAATTAAAACATGCCGAGAAGTTCTTACAAGAAGGCGCAAAAGTGAAAGCTTTTGTATTTTTTAAAGGACGTTCGATTTTGTTTAAGGAGCAAGGCGAAATTTTACTGTTAAAACTAGCAACCGCATTAGAGGAACTAGGCGCAGTAGAGCAATTGCCAAAATTAGAAGGCAAACGAATGACAATGTTTATTACACCTAAGAAGAAGTAATATAGTTCTTTGATAACATTTTAATTAAAGTAGGATTATGCCAAAAATGAAGACGAATTCCGGAGCTAAAAAACGTTTTAGAATAACCGGAACCGGTAAAATTAAAAGGAAGCACGCCTACAAAAGTCATATTTTGACTAAAAAAAGTACTAAACGTAAGCGTAATTTGACTTATTGGACAACTATCGATAAGACAAACGAAAGCAACGTTAAACTTTTGTTGTGCATGAAGTAGTCTTCGGACTAATTCAAAAATCCTTTTAAAAACAAGGTAAAAAGAGTTAAAAACCAGGTAATGTGGCCTTAAAGTTTTCTGTTAAATTCAGAAACGCCAATTATCAAAAAAGTAAAAAGTATGCCAAGAAGTGTAAATCATGTAGCATCACGTGCCCGCAGAAAAAAACTGCTTAAAAAAACTAAAGGTTATTACGGTGCGCGTAAAAATGTCTGGACAGTTGCAAAGAACGCGTTTGAAAAAGCGCAGGGATATGCATACCGCGACAGAAAGCAAAAGAAAAGAACATTCCGTGGATTGTGGATTCAGCGTATTAACGCTGCCGCTCGATTGGAAGGAATGTCGTATTCGCAATTCATGGGATTGTTGAAACAGAACGAGATTGAAATCAACAGGAAAGTTTTAGCTGATTTAGCGATGAACCAACCTGAAGCGTTCAAAGCAATAGTTTCAAAAGTAAAGTAATAAGACTATATTCTTTTAGGTGAATATATATGAAGCTCGTAGATTTATCTACGGGCTTTTTTTTGCGTCATTCTGAACTTGATTCAGAATCTTAGGCGACTTTTGATTTCCTAATAATATGGGGCTAAAACTGCCAACTGAGACTGTAACCTGAATACTTTCCGATGGCTGGTTTAACGGGCTTTCCGCTAAAGTTTCCTTATGTTTTCCGGTTCAGGCAATATCGCTTAGTCAGCTTCCTCTGGTCGCTGCTAACCGCCAGTATTCACACGTAAACCTCTACGGCAAGCTACCGCTACAAACCCTGCCAGAGGCTGGTGGTTAATCTGCAAAATCAGCGTGCCTAATATTCTTATTTTCAAAAAGTAGTTTTACTCCCGGATCAATCTTAATGTCATTAATTTTCAAATCAGATTGAATGAAGAATTTATTTTCACTTTTATTCACTTTAAAAGTTTTTAAATCTGAGGTACCATTTTCATAGACTATCTCAATCTCCAAAGGAAACTCAAACAAATAATCAGCCTGAGTTTGTTTAACAGAAATTCGAAGATGATTATCTTTTTGTTGCCAATCCAAATCTAACGTTGGATGCCCTGCTTGCCAAAGCCATTGCTTAAAAAACAAATCCAAATCTTTCCCCGAAACCTTTTCCATTACTTGTAGAAAGTCTTTTGTTAAAGCAGTTGAGTTCTTAAAATCAGCATAATATTTTTGAAGTCCTTTAAAGAAAATTTTATCGCCCAAATCCTCCCGTAACATGTGCAAAAACCAGCTGGCTTTTTGGTAGGAGTTGGCATTTAATAATCTAATGTATTCGGTAACTGTTGTGTCAATAATAGGAGCGAGGTTTCTTTTTGAATAGCTAATTACTCTTTCTCTGTCATTTGCCAATCCTTCCCGGAATTCCTCTTTTCCATGAAAATTCTGTTTGTAAACGTGCGTAAGGTAAGTTGCAAATCCTTCGCTAAGCCAAACGTGATGCCAGTTCTGCTCAGTAACCGAATTTCCAAACCATTGGTGAGCAACTTCGTGTGCAAATAATCCTTCCTGGCTGTTATCGGAGATCGCTGTTTTTTCATGGTAGAATATACAACTGGCATTTTCCATGCCTCCGTAACGTGTTTTAGATTGCACATGTGCCAGTTTTTCGTATGAATAAGGCCCAATTAACTCCGAAAAGAATTGTAAGGCTTCCGTGCCGTATTTGTAATTTTCAAAACCTTGTTCTTTATTTTGCTCAAACACCCACGAACTCACAGGAATGTTTAAATATTCAGTTTTGTTTCCAACGACAAAATCAGCTGCACCAATAACCATTAATTTGGTCGACAAAGCAACATTCTCTTTCCAATGCGTAAATTCCATGACGTTTGCAAGTTGTTTTTTCGCCACCAACAAGCCATTGGAAACCACCTCGTAATATTCAGGTGCATAAACCTTAAATTCTAAAGTTGCTTTATCCGAAGGATGATCAACTGTTGGTAACCAATGTTTAGCTCGGTCGGGCCAGTTATCTCCAAAAAATGTACGTTGTCCATATTGGTTTTCCGAAATAACCAATCCGTCTGCCGGAATGCCTGAGTAGGAGATTTCAAAGGTTAGAAGTTCATTCGGTTCTACAATTTTGCCCAATTCAATCACAAGCTGATTGTTCTTATGCGTAAATTTCAGCGCCTTATTTTTGCAAGTAAGCGATTCAACAAACATTCCTGTTCCTGAGTTATTTTTTTCAATCAAATCAAAAATACAACTCTCAGTAACTTTTAAAAACTGAACTAAAACCTTAGTTTTCCCTTCAATTCTATTTGTCGAATCGTTTAAATGAATCTCAAAAGAATAATGTTGCACATCAATACTTTCGAAACGTGCTTGATGTGTTTGGGCATTAATAAAAAGAAATGAGAATAAGAGTACAAGTGTAAATTGGTATCTGATGTGCATAAATTTAAATTTTCATCTGGTTTCTAAATTAACGATACCGTATAACTTATTAGCTTTAAAATCTACGAAAGGGGCTTTAATAGTTAAAGCCACAATTGCAATATTCCTATTTCTCCCCTTTGGGGAGGCTAGGAGGGGCTTTCATTAAGGCATAAACCGCAAACGAAGCCAGCCAATGTGCTCCCGCATATTCGCCCGAGTCCATTTTGTCGTAGCTGTAGTTAAAATGTTTTTCGCCTAAATCGATCATAAGCTGATTGTTTAATGCGTGTCCCATTTCAAATAAACACCAGGCACGACTAAAATTCAAACCATCTAAATGAGCCAATTTCCCATCGCTTCTGTCGGTAACAACAGCCACTTCCATAAACTTAGCCGGATTTTTCTCAAACTTTGGCAGAAAGGTTTTTAACCATTTTTCAAATTCCTTTTTGCTTAAAACTTTCTGCATTATGGACGCTTCTTGCAAACAAGGCGAGAGAAAATCAAAACCTCCGGGTTCCCATGTTAATGGACACTTGCAATCATTCATATAATATTCGCGGGCTTTCTGTTCAATTTTTACGGATAAAACTTTATCGTATTTTTTTGCCCAATCGTAGGCAAACGACATCCCAAAAGCAATGTTACTATGTTCTCCAATTCGGATTGGATAGATCAGCTTCCCTAAAAAGTCAGTAAATTTTCCTGAGATTAAATTAACAAGTGGCGAAAGATTTTGCTGTAATTTTTTGGCTTCCGGCGCATCCCATTCGCGAAGTGCTTCATCTAGTTTTAGTAGCCATGCCCAGCCATAAGTACGTTCGTAGCTTTTGTTGTGCTCATCATCGAAATAAGCAATTTCCTTGGTAATATTCTCTTTGGTAATATTCTTTTTCAATTTGGAAATAATAGCATCGCGGTGCTCAAAATCGGGAAACTCAGTTAAAATAGTTAGCAAAGTCCAGTGGCCGTGTACCGACGAATGCCAATCGAAACAACCATAAAATGTGGGGTGCAATTCGCGGGGAGGTGCTAAGTAACTGTCATCGCCAATAACCTGATTAAGTTTATTCGGATATTCTTGATCAATACATTCGTAAGCAAAATGATATAAGTACTCAGCTTTGTTTTCATTAAAATCTAAAGTGGAATTCTGCGCATTTACACAAATAGCAATTAATAGAAATAGGAGGGTGGTAATGTATGTTTTCATCTCATTATAATTTAAAATTTTCAGTGGTATTCGATGTAACTCGCTTATAATGACTCTCCTGTATATCAAGAATTATACATGCTCGTTTCATATCAGTTATTTTACAAAGACATGAAATTAGAAACTATTACGAAACAAACTTAACAATTCCGGTATTTATTGTGTAAACCTATGTTTTGCTATTTCTTTCTGATAAATATGGCAACAATAGCAGAAGTAACTATCCCAACAAGCGGTGCAAAAATTACACTTTGAATTAGATAACTTTTTAGGTTAAAATATGCTTCAGCAGCCTCCTGTGTCATTTTACCGTTATCAACTGTGTATGAAATCATATTTTGGAAATGATTTGGTGAAATAACTGTACTAGTAATATATTGGCTTAAGGGTGTTAATATTGTTACCACTGCTGTTATTATCAGACCGGTAAAAAACCCTTGTTTCCAGGTCATTTTTCCATTTAAATCATTTTTACGTTTGTCGAACAATGCAACTACATAAACTGCAATAGCTACCAACGCAAAGAAGTTAGTCACCTTGGCGTGATATTCAATATTCTCATCGTGTAAGCCGGCAACTCTTTCGCCTAACATCCACAGCAACTGGATAACTACAAACAAAATACCCCATTTAATCTCGATACCATTTTTTTTCATGTTCGTTCATTTTAGTTTTTATAAAAGGAATATACTCAATGGATTTAGCTTTTCGGGTTTTTCACTCTTCCTTTTTTTCTTTATAAAGGCAAAACTTTCAAGCATAGCAGTAGTTATGGTTTTAAATTTTAACGCAGAGAAAGGGAAAAAGGAAGAGTGAAAAACCCGAAAAGCTATATGTATTGAAGTATATAAGTGGAGAAATGTTCATTTGGTGAATAATGCCAAAAAGAGCCAAGGCATGCCTTGACTTTACAATTATTAATACTTGTTCCTTTTCTTTTGGTTTAGAACAGCTTTAATCATCTTTCCAAAATCTTTGTCGCGTTGTCTTTTTTCGTAAACAGTACTTGAAAAGTGTTCTTGTTCGCGTTTTAATTTTTGGTAATTTTCATAAACATCTTCCGAAAGATTACCAGTTTCAATTGCATCCAGAACAGCACAGCCCGTTTCATTTGTATGTGTACAATTGCCAAATTTGCACTGTTGTGCCAACTCGCTTATTTGTTCGTAAGTTATTTCAATTCCCTGGCTTTCGTCGGTAACGCCAACTTCACGCATTCCCGGTGTATCTATTATAATACTTCCGTTGGGTAGTACAAAAAGTTCGCGATGACTTGTTGTATGTCGCCCTTTATTGGTACTCGAACTAATAGCTCTCGTTTTCAACACCTCCTTGTTTTTTAACTGATTCACAATTGTAGATTTACCAACTCCCGAAGAACCAATAAAACAGTAGGTGAGATGTGCTTTCATTATCGCTTCCAACTCGGAATAACCGGCTTGTGTTTCGCTACTAATAGTCAGAATTGGAATGTTTTTAATTCGCTCTTCAATTTGGTCAACAAAAGTCTTTACCTCACTTTTGGCAATTAAGTCTATTTTGGTTAATACAATTACAGGTGCAATTTTAGCCGAATTACAAAGTGTTAAATAACGCTCTAAACGCTTTAAATTAAAGTCGTGACCAACAGCCTGCACCAAAAAGGCACAATCAATGTTTGATGCAATTATTTGGGTTTCGCCGGTTTTACCAACGGCTTGTCGTTCCAATACCGAATAGCGTGGAAAAAGTTCAATAATAATGGCATTCTCGTCATCCATTTTCATAAAACGTACCCAGTCGCCAACAGCAGGAAAATCAGCTCTCGACTCGGCAGTAAAGCGAAGGTTGCCGGTAATCTCTGCATTAAAAATACCTTCCGATGATTGTAAAACGTAACGTTCTTTGTGTTCAACGATAACTCTTCCTAATTCCACTTCATTTATGTCAGCTGGAATTCGTTCTTTTACTTTTTCAGAAAATCCAAAATCTTTCATCCTTTTGAAATTTTACAAATTGAGCTTTACACTTTTCGTAGTTTCCATTTTCCTTTTCGGAAAAGAACTAAGGCCGTAATTGCCAACACTGACTCGGCACAAACAATGGCAATACTGGCACCCGAAAGTCCCATATTTAATACTATTGCTAGTAAATATGCCAAAGGTATTTCAACCAACCAAAAACTAAGTACATTTATTTTTGTAGGAGTTATAGTATCGCCACTTCCATTAAAGCCTTGCATTAATACCATGCCCAATGCATAAAACAGAAAGCCAAAACTAATTATTTGTAAGGCCGTAACTCCGTTGGCTACCACTGTGGCTTCTTTTATAAATAATTCAATCCAAAATTCAGGGAACACAGCCAGTAGAATGCCCATTAATCCCATAAATACCATATTAACGTAAGCGGTAATCCAAACCGATTTTTCAGCGCGTTCGGGTTGTTTCGCACCAAGATTTTGTCCGACCAGGGTAGAGGCGGCATTACTTAATCCCCAGGCTGGTAACAATAAGAAAATAACAATTCGGATAGCAATCGTATATCCTGCAATTGCATCGGGGCCCGAAACGGCAATAATCCGCACCAACAAAATCCAGCTAGAAGTCGCAATTAGGTTTTGCATAATTCCACCACCTGACACTTTTAGCAGATTCCACATTACATCCAGTTTCAATTTTAAACTATCCCAATACAGTTTAATTCTATATTTTCCGCTCGATAATAAATAAAATTGGTACAATACGGCTGAGCCTCGTCCGATAGTTGTTGCTACGGCTGCTCCTTTTAATCCTAATTCAGGAAATGGTCCGTAACCAAAAATCAGAAGCGGATCGAGAATAATATTTATAATATTGGCGAACCACATTACACGCATCGAAATAGCGGCATCGCCCGAACTGCGGAATACCGAGTTAATGATAAAAAGTAGCATTATAACGATATTACTACCAAACATTATAGCTGGAAACATATAACCTTCTTCGGCCATACTTTCGGTAGCACCCATTAATAACAGAAATTCTTTAGCAAAAATTACTCCTGGTATGGCAATTAATATGGAAATAAAACCCCCAACAAGAATAGCTTGAAAGGCAACTACTCCGGCTTCTTTTTTCTTTTTTTCACCAATTCGGCGCGAAACCAGTGCAGTAGTTGCCATTGCAAGTCCTACACCAATAGCATAAACTACGGTCATTACCGATTCGGTAATTCCAACAGTAGCCACAGCATCGGAACCTAATTTCGACACAAAAAAGATATCGACAACGGCAAAAACGGACTCCATAATCATTTCTAATACCATGGGAACTGCCAATATAAATATCGCTTTCCCTAAACTGGTTTCAGTAAAATCGCGTTCTGTTCCGCCAATGGCTTCTTTAACATCGCGCCAAAGTTCTTTTATTCTAATGTCTTTTAAATTCATTAAAGACAATGCACTTATTTTTTTATGTGACATTTGAAAAGAGATAGAAAATGTATGAACTAAATGAAAATAACTCTCTGAAAAACTGCCTTAGAAGGGCAGATGCACGGTGGTAGATAAAATAATTGAGCTATTCATATTAGTCTTCTTTCTTTATAGATGAAACAAATATATGGAAATTATTTTTTAGAAAACGAGTGCTTTCTTAATAAATTCCTTTTTAGTCCTTTTTTAATAAATAAAATGAACACTCGCAAATTCCAGATGTTAGAGTAGCTGGAAATAAATTCATTCTTCATAAATGAGACTAACAATACTCAGCATTTTAGTGCTACTTTTTATCAATTCGTGTATAAACAATACGGCTACTCCAGATAAGGTTTCAAATAGAGTTGATCTATCTGAATTACTTTTGGAAACTGATTTTACAAATGTACATGCAGTTGAACCTACTATAAAAACTGAACTATTAGAACTTAGTGACATTTTGAATCTATACAAATCCCAAAATGTAAACTATAATTTAAGGGTATTTGAAGAAAGCTGGGATAAGGTAGCTGAGGAAATAAACCGAAATGA
>JAUVDE010000229.1 GCA_030595485.1 Draconibacterium sp. | reverse complement strand
CCATCCATTCAGGTGCCGGTTTCCCTTTTAAATAATGATTGAAAAACTGAAACATTCGTTTGCTTAAATCCATTCGATTCGCCCAACTTTTGGTTGGAAGATTGTGGTCTTCGCCATTGTAATTTAACAACCAAACCGGTTTGTCGAGACGACGAAGTGCCACAAACATTTCAATACCCTGATACCAAGGCACCGAACCATCTTTATCGTTACTCATGATTAGCAATGGCGTATTTATTCTGGGTGCGTAAAACAAGGGCGAATTTTCGATATACTGCAGTGGTTTATCCCATAAAGTTCCACCAATTCGGCTTTGAGTGTGCTCATACTGAAACATTCTACTCATTCCCGAGCCCCAACGGATTCCACCATAAGCACTGGTCATGTTACTAACCGGCGCACCCGCCATTGCAGCTGAATACAAATCGGTTCTTGTGATCAACCAGGCTATCTGGTACCCTCCCCAACTTTGGCCTTGTAATCCAATATTATTTTTATCTACAAACTTGTACTTATTAATTAAATGCTGTGTTCCGCTAACGATTGCATCGTATGCGCTTTGCCCCGGATAACCATCGGTATAAGTAATATCGGGAACAAAAACGAGGTAGTTATTACTGTTATAAAATGTTTTGTTTATTGTTGAATGGCTAGGTTTGGGATATGCGTGAGAATGCATGGATTCAGCGCTACGTTCGTAAAAATAAACCACCGTTGGATATTTATGATCCGGTTTCAAATTTTCGGGTTTATAAAGTAGCCCCTTTAGCTGTTCTCCCTTAAACGAAGTCCATTCGATCAACTCCACATCCGACCAAACAAAATCTTTTTGCTGAGGATTTGCATCCGACATTCTTTTAAGATGTTCAAAATTAAGGTCACCAATCCAAACATCGGGAAAGGTTTTGGCATTCTGTTTTGTCCAAATTAGTTTGTCGGCATTTTTTGCCTTTTTTATTTCACTAAAACGATAATTATCCATCAACAAAAGAACAGGATCTTTTGAAGCATTTAATTTGGTACTAAAATAGCCGCTCGACATGGTTCGTTCGTCAAAAGCATTCAGCATAATATCTTCTCCCGATGGAATAAACTCCAATTCTTTGTCGAGTTTCTCGTAACGTAAACGCGTCATGTTTCTACGTCCAAAAGCTTTGGTCATGCAAACCGGAACCTTTTCTCCGCTCGGATCGAGTTTCCAAATATCGTAACGATCATAAATATAAACAAAGCGATCGTCCTCACTCCATCCGGCTAATCCAAAAGGATACTCATCCATTGGCCGATCGTTTCTTTCATCGTAGAAACTTACCGGAATTTTCTTTGTTAAGGCTACAATTGCAAGGTTATTAATATCAGTGGACTGGCAATAAAAACTACTATCCTGCGGCTCCCACCAAATTACATATTTACCATGTGGCGACAACCTTCCGTATGATTTTGATTTTAAAACCTGACGTTTAATACCCGTTTCCAAATCGATTAAATAATAATCGCGTAAGCGATTTCCGGTCCAGCTGCTGGCACGCTTATACGGAGCATCATTGTATCCCAAAGCAATTCCCCCATTTCCCTTCTGAATAGTAGAAACCATATTAACCTCCAAATTGGCCAGTTGAACATAGCTTTGTGTATTAATATGATATACCCCCAGATAAGTTCTTTTTTTCTCTTTTTCTGCTTCTACAAGTTGTTGCGATTGCAGCTTCAAATCTTTCCAATTCCAAATATCTAACTTGGGTTTATCTTCTGCAAGCAAAGTATCTTCCGGTTCCTCCATTGGACTTTCTGCTGTACCCAAAAATAGTTTCAAAGCATCTTCTGAAAAGTATATTTTACCATTTTTACTTGGCGACCACCCTACTGGCAAACCTTGCATTTTTGCCCCAATAATTTCTTTTGGGTCCTCATTCTTTTCGGCCAAAAACAGTGAATAAACTTTCTCATCAATCGTATCATTCGACATTAAAAATGCACATTGTTCTCCCAATTCATCGAGCGTTGCATTTTTAATCCATCCCTCAGTTGTATATAGTTCGGAAAACGTCCCTTTCTCCACATCAAATTTCTTCACCGCTGAAAAGGTGCCAACTGAATCTTTGGTCTGCTGAATACAAACCAATGCATTTCCTTTTTTTGCCCACGAGTATTCCGTGATATTCTTTAATTTTAAGGTATCACCACTACTCGGATTAAATAAAAACAAATCGTCACCAGCTTGTTTTATGCTTTTCTCCTTTTTTGTGGTATCAGGTTTTTCCTTAGCAGCTTCCAAAGCAAAGGCGACCCAATTTGCATTTTCATCGGGTAAGGCAAACGACTTTATTTTAGCGAATGTGTTTTGCTCGTCGTGTTTTATATGAAATATACCCAAGCTATCTTTTGGCAATTTATCTTTCGCCACCTTGTCCTTTTTAGCTTTTCGCAAGCTATCAAGGGGTTGTTTAATATTGAATACAACAAAATCACTCTCGCTGCCAATTTTAGCTTTATAAGCGCGTGAAATTACTTTCGAATGACTCCCTTGTTTTATATGCAATTCACCATCGCCTTTTAAGGGGTTCTGTTCAAAAACCACAACTTTTCCGTTATTCGAAATTTGCTTTCCCTGAAGTATTTTCCAAGCGGCAAAATCATCAGGAGTTAATGCTTTCTTCGCAGGTGTTTGAGCACTCGCAAAAACCACAAGTAGACTAAAAGAAAAAAAGGCAAGTATTTTATGCATAAGAGCTTAATCTATTTTCGGGCTAAATATAATTTGTTTTGTACAGAACTCATTAATTATAGGCTTTATAAAAGTCGATTGTTTTTTGAAATTCCACAGGAACTTCTGCCGTGTAAAGTTGTTTTTCTTTCGATACCGGATGCGTAAATTCAAGTTTGCCCGCATGTAAAAACAAACGACGCACTTCGGTATCGGCCAAAATAATTTTATTTAAAGTAAAATCGCCATGATGCGTATCGCCAACAATATCGAAACGGTTTTTCGCAAAATGTTGTCGCAACTGGTGCCATCGTCCCGTTTCTGGGTTTATTTCTACCAAACTCAACTCCACATTTTCTTTTTCTTTATAAGCTATTTTAGTAGTTACAGTTTCCAGCGTTTTGTAATGTGTTGTGGCTGGTTTTTTAAATTTTGTTTTCTTTTTCACCAAAACTTTTTCACTAAAAGTTCCTTCTCCCGGATTGCCCTGAACTAAAGCCAAATAGGTTTTAGCCACCTCTTTTCGTTCAAACTGAAGCGTAAGTTCATGTGCTATTTCAGATGAAAAAGCTAACACCATTACACCTGATGTTTTTGAGTCTAAACGATGTACATTGTAAATCCATTTACCGGTTATGTCACCAATTAACTTCGTTAAATAAGGTGCATCGTTGGGCATAAAATCGTTTTTATGTACCGGCAAATTGATGGGTTTATTAACTACAATTAAATGTTCGTCTTGATATAATATTGGTATCTCCATATTTCTTTCGAATAAGCCGCAAAGTTAACAAACCTCTTTCAGCATCGTAGCAAATACATTTACAATTCTTAACAACTTAAGTCAAACCAATTTCTAATTATATTGTTATTCCAATCATGAAAGCAATAATTTTTATACTGGTGATTTTTATGGCATTTCATGCAAGTGCACAAAATAACACAGTCGAAAAAGAAAAAACGAATAAGGAAATGAAATACAAGCAGCTTAACGAATTTGAAAAATATGTAATTATTGACAAAGGTACCGAACGCGCATTTACCGGTGAGTATACTACTAACAAAACCAAAGGCACATACGTTTGCAAGCAGTGCAGATCAGCTTTGTACAAATCGTCGGATAAGTTTGAATCGAATTGTGGCTGGCCAAGTTTCGACGATGAAATAGAAGGTGCTGTGCTTAAAACTACAGATGCCGATGGAAGACGTACAGAGATTACCTGTACCAATTGCAAGGGACATTTAGGTCATGTTTTTGTTGGCGAAGGTTTCACCAATAAAGACACTCGCCATTGTGTAAACTCTATTTCGCTTGAATTTATTCCGGATAAAAAAAAGAAGTAAACAAACTAAAAAATTACGGTTCTTCGTTCTTTATCACTTTGTAAACAAGCTTCTAGTATTTTCAGTACATCAACAGCTTGTTCGGGTTTAACCTCCAATTCTGCACCACTCCGAATAGCATTATACACATTATCATAAAAAAGAGTGTAATCTCCCGGAAAGGTTTCAACCAGTTCTTCCAAGTCTTCACCATCTTCTTCGTAAAACAGAGTGCCCCAATCTTCGATCGGCTCGGTTCCCCAATCTTCTTCATTGGGTAAATGCCCGGCTTTTAACATTTCCTCTTGCGGGTCAATCCCTGATTTGTAAAAAGTACCGTATTCACCATGAATTGTATAACGCGGACCAGCATCTTTTACTAAATATGAACATTTTAAAAGTGCGGCAAATCCATCGTATTCCAAACGAATATCGTAGTAATCAGAAACTACGCCTACTTTTCTTACTATTCGTAAATGTGCAGTAACAGCTTTTGGCATTCCAAATAAAACATAAGCCTGGTCAACCATGTGCGAACCCAAATTGTACAAAACACCCGAATATTCATCACCTTCTTCTTTCCAGGTATTAGGTGCAATATAAGTTCGGTAACGATCAAAATGCGATTCAAATTCAATTAAACGTCCAAATTTGGCTTCTTCCATAATTTTCTGAACCGTACGAAAATCACCATCCCAACGTCTATTTTGATACACCGTAAATACAACTCCTTTTTTGTTTGCCAGGTTTACCAGCTCTTCGGCCTCGCTACTTTTTTGTGCAAGTGGTTTTTCAACCACAAGGTTTTTACCGGCCTCAATAGCTTGTTTTGCCATTTCGTAATGCAAAGCATCAGGCGTATTTACAATCACTAACTCCACTTCCGGGTTTTCGATGATTTTATTGTACGTTTGCACAATTTCCACCTCAGGAAACAATCCTTTCGAAAGTGTTTTACTACGTTCTAAAATTTGTACAACATCAAAACCACTATTCACTTTTAACGATGGTCCATGAAATACTTGTCCGGACATACCGTAAGAGGCAATTGCCGTTTTTATGGGTCTACTCATTTTCTTCTTTTTTCTGAAAATAAATATAGTGAATTTGTGGATGAAAGCTTAAAGTTGTTGCAAAACATCTCTACTAAAGACTATTGTAAAACACATTCGCTTCAATTAAAGAATATTTGATTGTAACTTAGGGTTACTAAAACAGAATCGAAGCTATAAAAAACAAATCATGGAAAATTTTATCAACAGCTATTTAAGTGATTTAAAATGTGTTAACCTTGAAACCGGCGATTTCCCCGGACCGTTTATAACCATCTCACGCCAAGCTGGATGCTCGGCACAAAGATTGGCAATTAAGCTTTCGAAAATCCTTACGGGTTATAGTTACATGTCGGAAACCAAAACCGATGTAGTTTGGAAATGGGTGGACAAACATGTTTTTTCGGAAGTTGTTGAAGATATGGTGAATGAGATTAACACAGGCAAATTTGCTGATGCAGAAGAAGCCACACAACTTTTGAAACAAGTGTCGCGGGCATTTGCTGAAGAAACCATTTACGATATTTCCGACGAACGATTAATCCGAACATTAAAAGGTATAATTTGCCGTTTGGCAAACCAGGGACGAACGATTATTGTAGGCCGGTCAGCCGGTGCAATTCTTAAAGATGTGCCCAACAAACTAAACATACGACTGGAGGCACCAACCGAATGGCGAATCAATAGAATTATGCAAATAAAAGACTTCAGCCAAGCCGAAGCTACAGCATTTATTAACGAAGCAGACACCAAACGTGATTCGTTTATTGAAAAGATTATTGGACGAAAAGCGGAGAATAATGACTTTGATGTTATTTTTAATTATGCCTCTCTTGAAGATGATCAAATTGT
>JAUVDE010000110.1 GCA_030595485.1 Draconibacterium sp. | reverse complement strand
GGAAACTCGGGATGCGGGTAAGCTGGTACACTTGCTTTTTCAGGAACATAAAAACCTCCGCGGCGTCCCCACGAACCAAGCAGCGCATTTAAAATTGCCACTGCTCGCAAACGTTGAGTATCGTCGCCATACCAGGTAACGTGTCGTCCCGGATGAATAATAACCGACGGCGCAGCATTTGCCATTTCGCGAGCTGTTTCTCTAATTTGGTCGGGTTTAATAGTTGTAATACCATAAGCCCATTCAGGAGTAAATGGCTGAACGTAAGCTTTAAGTTCTTCAAAACCGTAAGCATACTTATCTAAATATTCTTTATCGTACCAATTGTTGTTGATTATTTCGCGCATCCATGTTAGCAGCAAAGCAATATCGGTAGCCGGTTTAATTGGTAACCAAAATTTCGATTTGCTTGCAACTGTAGAAAAACGCGGGTCGACAGTAATTATCGAAGCACCTTTGTCGATAGCATCCGACATTTCCTGAACCTGTCCATTATGCATATTTTCGCCCAAATGCGAACCAATTAAAACCAGGCAGCGTGTATCGCGAATATCAGTTGGTTCCGGAGAATTTAATCCTTCACCAAAAGTGGCAATAAAAGCAACCTCACGTGGCCCGCGACATTGTGCATACGATGGTGCAGCAACGTTTTGCGAACCATAAGCTTTTAATAAATTACCAAAATATTTCCCTCCCGAACCGTGGGTAAATAAAGCGGTACATTCAGGTCCGTGTTCCTCTTTAATTTTCTGAAGTCCCTTTGCAACAGCGTCAAATGCTTCGTCCCAACTAGCTTCACGAAAAGTATCTTTTGCACCGTTTTTTCCTTTTACACGAATAAGCGGAGTTTTCAAACGGTCTTCATCGTAATACATTCCAACGCCACCTGTTCCGCGCGGACAAAAACGTCCGTTGCAATTGGTGTCGTCATCGTTTCCAACAATTTTTTTAATGTTGCCTTCATCGTTTTTGTACACCCATCCTGCACATTTCCAGAAACAAACTTCACAGTAGGTCGGCGTGCGCAAATCTTCGTCTGCACCAACTTTACCGAAGCTTTTCATCCCTGGAACAGCGGATTGAATATACTTGGCACCAGCCAGCACTCCGACTGTACTTAGCGATGAAATTTTAATAAAATCGCGCCTTGTTTTTGACATACTTTTTCGCTTTAAGAACACAAACATACATAAATCTTCATATTGAAATATCTGACTTTTTACATATGTATGGATTACAACTAATAAATAGACATTTGATTAAAGAAAACAAACACCAAAAAGTGCGACAAATCAATGGTTACAAGCAATATGGAAATTCTATTTAAAGGGGTTCTAAATAAACATTTGTGTTAATATTTAAAACCATTCTAACTTATATGACAAATAAAAACGCCATCAGCCTAATGCCGATGACGTCTCCCCTTTTTTTGTTAGAAGTCTATCCCAAAACTTTTCACCAATTATGGAATCCCCTTCAAGAGATCCCTCGGCTTCGCTCTGGATCAGTTCGACTAATTGTTTTCGATTCTCAAAAACAAAGTCTCACTGAATTAAACAGCGTACTAGGTAAAAATAATTTGCGTACCATCTCCCCCCGACATGGCATACAAATCTCCTACAGTAATAATTGCTTTTACATGCTCACATAAATCGTCCTTTGTTAGTTTGAACATGTCGGCAGCCATTTTACAGGCGTAAATTTCGCCACCACCTGCGGTTATCATATCTAGAAATTCATCAACCGGTGGTACGTCAAGTTCGTCCATTTGCTTTTTCATCATTGCCGAAACTCCGGCTTCTACACCAGGAATTGCTCCAAGCAAAGTTGGGAAAGCCCATCCGTTTGGCATTCTCATTCCCGGATTACCAACAACGCCGGTATGCAGTTTATTCATCTGCTTTTTAGTGATTGCATCTAAACCAAAGAAAGTGAAGAACAATTTAGCTTCAATCCCCTCCATTACAGCACCATTTGCCATAATTAATGCAGCGTAAACATCTTCAATACTTGCTTTCGCACATATTATCATTACCTTTTTTAAAGGTGTTTCTTTAACTTCTGTCATAATTTTAGGTTTTAAAGTTTAAACACAACTAGCTGGTTTTGGAATTCCTGCAAATTTCGAAGAATATTTTAGCGGTCCGCCCGGAAACAACTGGTACAAACCTTTAATATCAACAATTCCTGATTTTCCAACTTTACGAATCGATAAAGACGTACCTGCAGCACTCTCTTTTCTTAAAAACTCAAGCACCTCGTAATGCTTTTTGCTTAGTTCAATACCTGCTTCTGTTGCAATTTCTGCTGCAATTTCTGCTGTCCAGTCTTCTCTGTTTACCAAATATCCTTCGTCGGTAACTTCGACTGTCTTTCCTGCATAAGTTTTTTCTGCCATAATTTCTATTTTTTAGTTTGTTCTATTGATTCGTATTTGTTTCAGCCGCCATGTTCTTCATAAAGGTTACAAAGAATCCAAGCGCACGTTTCATTTCCGGTTTATTCATTTCTTTCATCACCCTGAAAATTGAATATTCAGGAATATTTTCAATTTCTATACTGCTATAGATTTTAACGCTATTGTTAATTGCTGACATTAATTCAGGTTGCGTGGCTACCTTAACCGTATCAATAATATTCACAATGTTGTCAGCAAGTTCGCGCACATCTTCAGGTTTGTAATGCGTAATTATTCTGTCGAAGATATTTCCTGCTTCAGCAAAGAATTCGAAGTATCCTTTTTTATCAAATTCATTTAACTTTTTCGTGAAATCGATAACAACTTCATTGAAGATTGGCGATGCATCTTTTACGAAATCATTCATACTTTCGAACAACTCCAGAAATTTGTTCATGTTATCGACGTTCCGTAAAACACGTAACATAAGTCCTTTTACATCATCCAAATCGAGGTGTACCATTCGGTTATCCAATTCCTCAACAGCGGTGTCATACATGTCTTTTCCAACAATCGATACGTCGGCAAGCAAATCTTCCAGCTGATTGGTTTTAAGGCGTTGCTGATTTACATATTCCAGCAATAAGTCAACCTTCTGATTGAGTTCCGCTACTTGTTCTTGTAATGCTTTTTCTTCCATTTTGGCTCCTTTCTCTTAATTCACCTTCTTTTTCCCTGCCATTGTCATGTGCGGCTCAATCGGCATTTCTTTTCCTTTTAAAAGAATGTGCCAGTAAATCCAGCGGAACATTACTTTCCCGTAGTGATTGATTTTGGTGTTTTTAAGCAATCCGAAAGGTCCAATTCCCGGAAGAGGAAAAGTACCGGGAAGCGGTTCTGTATCGTAGTTAAAATCGATTAATGCACCTTTGCCGTAACCTGTTTCGATATAACAATTAGCATGACCATCGAATTTTGCATGCATCGGTCTTCCTTCCATTGCATTCAACAAGTTTTCAAAGAGGATTTCAGCGGCAAAGTGTGCTACCGAACCTGCTTTCGAAGTTGGAATATTTGAAGCATCGCCCAATACAAATATATTTTCGTGGGCATTGCACTGAAGCGTATGTTTATCGGTTGGTACAAAATTCATATCGTCGCCCAAACCGCTTCGTTCAATCATTTCGTCGCCCATGTTTACCGGAACCACAGTTAACACATCAAAATCAACTTCTTTTTCATCGTAAGAAATCAATTTTTTGGCGTCGTTATCAACCCGTTCGATATAAAAATCAGGAATTACTTTAATGTTTTTCTCCTCTAAAAGTTCGGATAACATTTTGGTTGCAACGGGTTTTGTAAAGGCACCAGACATTGGTGTTACGTACGAAATTTCCACTTTATCGCGAATTCCTAATTCGGTAAAATAGGCATCGGCAAGAAATACAAACTCAAGAGGTGCAACCGGACATTTGTAAGGCACCTCGGTTATTGCCATTACCAACTTACCACCTTCCCAACCTTTAAAATAATTGCGAAGAGCCACTGCTCCTTCAACGGTATAAAAATCAAAAATCTCTTTGTACCAGAGCTTATCTTGTAAGCCAGGAGTTTCGTCAGGATACGTTTTTGTTCCTGTTGCAATAATCAGGTAATCGTAATTTAAAACTTTGCCACCTTCCAAATGCACTTTATTGGCTTCTGCCTCAACTTTATCGATAGCAGAATAAACCATATTTACCCCGGAAGGAATAAAATCTGATTTTGGCTTTATTACATCTTCTTTATTGTAAATACCAAAAGGAATAAATAAAAATCCGGGTTGATAATAATGTGTTTTAAACTGGTCGACAATAGTAATGTTCCACTCATCCCTATCTAATGCCCTCCTAAGTTTGTTTGCCATCATCGTACCAGCTGTGCCGGCACCAAGTATTACTAGATTCTTCATTTTAGTTTGTTCTATTGATTTATAGCGACTTAAATGTACGCAGCAAGTTGATTGATGGTTGGGAGGGGTTTATGATAATTATCACAGCATAATAAATATCATAAGATTTTGGTACATTGTGCCGTGTAATAATGTCTTTAGTCAGTATTATGGAGAAATCTACTTGCAGTTGTGAAAATTGTCAATTAAGAAGCCTTTTCTTTTCGCATGTTAGTATGGATGAGCTCAACAATATCTGCGACATAAAGATTGAAAAACAATACTCGAAAGGAGAATCAATTACCAATGAGGGGGAAAGAATACATGAATTCCTTTACATGAAAGAAGGTTTGGTAAAACTTTCAAAAACAGATATTGACGGGAAAGACCAAATTCTAAGTTTTTCAAAACCTTTCGATTTTGTCAGTCTGCTTTCGGTGTTCTCTTCTGACAAATATAAATACTCGGTAACTGCCATTGAAGATACGACAGTTTGCATCCTCGATTTGGAAGTGGTGAAAAAATTCGCACAGCAAAATGCGATGTTTACTATGGACTTAATGTCATCTATTAGCGAAGCAACTGATAAAATATTACTCGATAATTTGGCAATTAAACGCAAACACCTAAAAGGACGTATTGCCCATGTTTTATTGTACTTCTCTGATTATATTTATAAAAAAGACGAATTTGAACTTCCTATTTCTCGAAGAGAAATTGCAGAATATATTGGAATGACCACTGAGAATGTAATTCGCACACTTTCGGAATTCAGGAAAGACAATATTATTAAAATCTTTGGAAAGGACATTTTAATTGCCGACAAAAAAAGATTGAGAAGTATTTCAGAGTTTGGGTGATAATCAGTTTTTAGTCGCAGTCACAGTTTTCAGGAAGTTTAGCTATAAGTCTTCAGGACGGTTGAGATTATGCAATAGTTTTGGGTGTTTTGCAAGCCACTCATCAGAATTAACAAACTTGGTATTTATTGAAGCCAGCAGGTTGTGCATTTTATAATCCCCCACTTGCAGCATCTCCTCCATTTTTGCCAAACTACTTTTGTTATAAAATGCAATTAAAGGTTCTTTCCCTTTTGAATGAATCGGGACAATGGCATCATAATCATCGGTATCTAAAAATAGAAAATTCACAAATTCCGGTTCAACAAAAGCAGCATCAACACTAATCACAAAGTTCCAATCTGTTTTTGATTGTTTTAAGCAAGACAAAATCCCACCAATGGGACCGCAATCATTTACTTCATCAGCCACAACAGGAAACCCAAACTCGTAGTGAGCCGCATTATTCGAACTGATAATAATTTCATCGCAAACTTTATTGCAAAGCAAAATCGACTTCTCCAGTAAGGAAATACCCTCCACTTTTAACAAAGCTTTGTCGGTTCCCATTCGTTTGCTTTTGCCACCGGCTAATATTATTGCTGTTGTTTGCATTGGGTAAAAATAGAAAAAAGTAAAAGATAGACACATAAAAAAAACCCAGAAATAAACATGAGGCTTTCTTACTCCTGTTTAATATCATCTTCAAAGAAAGATACAAAATTATGGCATAAAAAAACCCCGAATTCCTTCGAGGTTCGTATTCTATCTCCATCTTCAAAAAGAGAATAAAAAAACCTCCCATCAAGTGAGGGAAGGTTTTTACTTGGGTGGATGATGGGATTTGAACCCACGACCTCCGGAACCACAATCCGGCGTTCTAACCAACTGAACTACAACCACCATTTGTTTTTGCGGTTGCAAATATAAATATTTTATTCTTACCACAATTCAAAAACATTAATATTTGAAAAAACAATGTGCTTTTTTTTGATTAATAAAAATCTACGTAGTCCTGAGCTTCTAAAAACTCCATACTTTTTTTACAGCTTACAAGTGGTTCAAAATCGTAGCGTTCAACTTCTACAATTCCATATTGAGCACCCGATTTTTCTCTTTTTGCAAACGATGCTGCAAAATCCATTTTACCACTTGCTCCCAATTCTTTTTCATCTTTAATGTGCCACAACTCAAAACGCCCGGCATATTTATCGAAATAATCAAGGGCATCTTTTCCACCATGGTCAATCCAGTATAAATCCAACTGAAACATTACTTTCTCAGGGTCGGTTAGTTCCAACATCCAGTCGTAAACAGGCTTACCTTCAAATTCGGTTGTAAATTCTTTGTCGTGGTTGTGGTAACCAAAACGAATACCGGCAGCATTACATTTCTCGCCTACAGCATTAAAATATTTGCAATATTCTTTCAAACCTTCTAAACTTGCATATCCGGTTCTCCCCATCCAAGGTTGAACAATCCATTTAACACCCGCTTTTTTATGTGCTGCAATACAAGTGTCCCACCATTTCATGGTTTTGTCCCAGTTCTCTTTTGTTGGAGCATCTTGTCCGGTGTGCGCACCTAAAAACTGAAGTCCGTTCTTTTTGCAAAGTTTTTTAAACTCAACAGGATCTAAACCGTAGATTTTACCATCGCCATAACCAGCTGTTTCTACAAATTTATAGCCCATTTCGCCCACTGCAGCTAGCGTTCCGGGAACATCTTTTTTCATATCGCTTCTTAGCGAATAGAGTTGGAGCCCGATAAACTTTTCTTTTTTTGCCGTTTTAAACGCCGAAAAACCAACAGCCATTACAAGTGCAAGTGCCATAATTTTAAAATTCATTCTTTTTTTAAACATCTCTTTTTATTGATTTAGGTTAATGTATTAAAAGTTAATCTTATTAATTCGTACGTCTTTTTGTACGAATGACAAATATGATGTTTTTCTTCGAAATACAACCTTTTATAAAACATCTAAAAGCTTACTTTTGCAACTTCAATTCTTTTTATGAAAAACAAAGACTATTTGGCAATAGGATCTGCACTCGGAGCAGCTTTTTTTTGGAGTTTCTCGTTTGTATGGTTTAAAATTGCTTTTTTGGCCTACAAACCCATTACCGTTGTAATTTTCAGGTTGATCATTTCAGCTGTACTAATCATGGTAATTGCTTGGGCTTTAAAACGCTTACAAAAACCTTCCAAAAAAGATTTGCGCTTATTTTTCCTGATGGCATTTTTCGAACCTTTTATTTATTTCCTTGGCGAAAGTTATGGTTTAAAATATGTTTCGTCTACAGTGGCAGCGGTTATTGTTGCCACAATACCATTACTTACCCCAATTGCAGCCTGGTATTTTCTTAAAGAGAAAGTAAGCCGAATGAATTTATTTGGACTTCTTTTCTCCTTTGTTGGAGTTTCCATGGTTGTGCTAAACCGCAACTTCCAGTTCGATGCTTCGCCACTTGGTATTGGACTCGAATTTATGGCTGTTTTTGCTGCTATTGCTTATGCCATTGTATTAAAAAGCCTTGCTTCGCGTTACAATACATTAACCATAATCGCCTATCAAAACCTTATCGGGATAGCCTTGTTTCTTCCCATTTGGCTGGTACTCGACTTTAAAGACTTTATAAATACGCCCTTTCATCCGCAAGCCTTCAGAGCAATAATCTTACTGGCCATATTTTCATCTACACTTGCTTTTGTTTTCTTCACACAAAGTATTCGCCACATGGGTGTTACAAAGGCAAATACCTATATTAACCTAATTCCAGTTTTTGTTGCAATTCTTGCCTTTTTTATTCTGAAAGATGAATTGGGAGTACAAAAGATAATTGGTATTTTGGTGGTGGTAACAGGACTGTTTTTATCACAGTTGAAAAAACGAAACAAAAACGAAAAACTTGGAGCTGCCGAGGTACACCGAAAATAGTTTTCAGTCACAGTTAACATCCAGAATAAAATGAAAATTGAATATAAAACACCGGAAGAACTAAAACTACTCACGAATAAAACTCGGCCTGAAACAATTGCTTTTCTGAAAAAATTGAAAAAGAAAAAGCCGAAAAAACTAGATGATGTGGTACATGAAATGCATTACGAAGCATTTAATAATTTCGATTGCCTCGACTGTGCCAACTGTTGTAAAACAATTGGGCCACGTCTTACCGGCAAAGATATTGAACGGCTGGCAAAACATTTGAAAATGAAAATTGCCGACTTTATGGAGCAATACATTCGCACCGACGAAGACAGCGACTTTGTTTTTAAAGATCACCCCTGCCCTTTTCTATTACCCGATAATTATTGCATTGTTTATGAAAGTCGTCCCAAAGCTTGCCGTGAATACCCGCACACCGACCGCAAACGTTTCTATCAAATTCTCGATCTTTCGCATAAGAATTGCGAAACCTGCCCGGTAGTATTGGAAGTTATTGACGAATTGAAAACGAAAAATTGGTAATCATCCTCAGTAAATAGTTTTTTACCCGATTTTTTAGGCCACTCACCAAATCTTAGTGCAAATTCTATTTATTGATTACTATCTTTAATTAAACTACAAAAGCTACAAGAATGGGTTACATGGGCCTTGGAACACAGCGCTGGATTTCAACAATGAAACCACGAAAATTCTTTGAAAAAAGGAGTAAACCCGATGGAGGAGGTGGAAATAGTGGTTTAAGAAGTAATGTGCAGGATTATTATCATCTGAAAAAAAATAGTCTTTCAAATTTAAAAAGAAAAAAGTACACAAAAGAATATAAAAAGATACTGGGCAAACAACTTCGTGAAGAAAATAAAAGACAACAAGTTTATATTCTTTTGAGTTTTATTATTGCGCTCACCTTCCTTTTTCTACTGTTTTTTTACCTCAACACAAAATTTGAGTGGTTCTAACCTTCATCCATTATAATAAATAAATACCTTTGGCGTTTTACAAAAAACGAGATCGCGAATGAAGCGAAAGATATACTTTGTATTTTTATTTAGCGTAATGGTTCTGGCAGGGAAAGCCCAAATTGG
>JAUVDE010000252.1 GCA_030595485.1 Draconibacterium sp. | reverse complement strand
GTAGTTTTGGGTAACGAGGTTCAAATTCCTGGAATTGCCGCGCCAATTGTAATCTCTGAAATTTTGTTGGATGAAGTGGCCGAAAAATATTTGGCTGCCGTAAAAGAAGCCGGTAAAATTTATCAGCACATTGTAGTAAGTAAAGGCAAAGAAAATTTTGTTACCGAGGTTTCAATGGACGAAGTAGATGCTCCGCAAACTCCAGTTGACATGTTTTTTATCTTGAAAATGATTGCCAACGCAAATATTCCTGCACAAACCATTGCTCCCAAATTTACAGGCCGTTTTAATAAAGGCGTAGATTACGTTGGCGATGTTGAGCAATTCTCAAAAGAGTTTGAGCAAGATGTGTTGGTAATTGATTATGCAGTGAAAGCGTTTGGTCTACCCGAAGATTTGAAATTAAGTGTTCATTCCGGTTCCGATAAGTTTACGATTTATCCGATAATGGCTGAAATCATTAAAAAGTACAATAAAGGAATTCATGTAAAAACTGCAGGAACAACCTGGTTAGAAGAAGTTATTGGCTTAGCCATTTCTGGAGATGAAGGTTTGGTCGTTGCTAAAGATATTTACACTCAAGCATTGGCGCGCAAGGACGAATTGTGTAGTCCATATGCCGATGTAATTGATATTGATGACGCACAACTTCCTAACTCAGAAGAAGTAGCCACCTGGAGTGGTGAAACATTTGGAAACACACTACGTCACATTCCCGGGCATCCCGATTACAATTTGAATTTCCGACAATTGATACATGTGGGCTATAAAGTTGCTGCTGAAATGGGAGATGATTATACCAATCTTCTTAAAAAGTACAGTGATGTAGTTGGCAGTTGTGTCGAAGAAAATATTTACGAAAGACATTTAAAAAGATTATTCGATTTATAATTATTTTAAGTTTTATGTTGGCTGATAAATTAAAACTATTGTGAACTATGTGTCTATGTGGTTGAATATTTTACCACAATAGAAACATAGAAATCAATAGAGTTAAAAGATAAAAGACGATGAAAAAATTCATGGACAAAGACTTCCTGTTGCAAACCGATGTTGCAAAGGAATTATACCACAATCATGCGGCAAACATGCCAATATTTGATTATCACTGTCATATAAATCCACAGGAAATTGCAGAAGACAGGCGCTTTAATAATTTAACCGAGATTTGGTTAGCCGGCGACCATTATAAGTGGCGCGGAATGCGTTCGAATGGAGTCGCGGAGAAATACTGTACAGGCGAAGCCAGCGATTGGGAGAAATTTGAAAAGTGGGCAGAAACAGTACCGAATACTTTGCGAAATCCTTTGTATCATTGGACTCATTTAGAACTTAAAAAGTTCTTTGGAATAGATAAGATTTTAAGTCCGGAAACTGCAAAAGAGATTTGGGATGAATGTAATGCGAAATTGCAAACACCTGAATATTCGAGCCGTGGAATTATAAAAATGGCAAATGTACATACCATTTGTACCACCGACGATCCAATAGATTCCTTGGTACATCATCGTGCCATAAAAGCAAGTGGTTTCGAAACCGCTGTTCTTCCAGCTTGGCGTCCTGATAAAGCAATGGCTGCTGAAAACGCTTCAGTTTATAATGTATACCTTGATAAATTGGAAGAAGCAGCAGGAATGAATATTTCGACATTTACCAATTTAATGGATGCTTTGGATAATCGTCATGAGTTTTTTCATCAGAATGGCTGTCGTTTAAGCGACCACGGACTGGAGACTTTTATAGCTGAAGATTACACAGAAACCGAAATTGAGCAAATTTTCGAAAAAGTTAGAGGAGGAGCAGATTTAACTGAAGAGGAAATTCTGAAGTTTAAATCTTGTATGCTATATGAATTTGGAATTATGGACCATTCGCGAGGATGGACGCAACAATATCACTATGGTGTTGTACGAAATAACAGCACACGTTTATTTAATAAATTAGGTGCTGATGTTGGTTTCGATTCCATCGGAGATTTTGACGTTGCAAAGCCACTCTCAAAGTTTCTTAATCGTTTGGATATGGATAACAAATTAGCAAAAACCATATTATACAATATCAATCCGCGTGACAATGAATTGATTGGAACAATGATTGGAAACTTCCAGGATGGTTCGTCGCCGGGCAAAATGCAGTTTGGTTCGGGTTGGTGGTTTCTTGATCAAAAGGATGGCATGGAAAAACAAATGAATGCACTTTCAAACCTTGGTTTGTTAAGTCGTTTTGTTGGAATGCTAACCGATTCGCGAAGCTTCTTGTCCTACACACGTCACGAGTATTTCCGACGTACGCTTTGTAATTTATTGGGTAACGATGTTGAAAATGGAGAGATTCCTTATGATATGGAATTGTTAGGTAAAATGGTGGAGGATATTAGTTTTAACAACGCCAAAGCCTATTTTAATTTTGCTTAAAGATTGGTTCTAAATTGATTGCAGAATGTAAAAAATTGTTCAAGAATAATATCTTTGCAATCGATTGCATAAACAAAATATTATATAATGAGTAAGAAAGTAGTCACCTTTGGCGAAATAATGTTGCGTCTGTCAACACCGGGTTATTTAAGAATTGCCCAATCGAAAGAATTTGTAGCTACCTACGGTGGTGGTGAAGCTAACGTTGCTGTTTCTTTGGCAAACTATGGAATCGATGTTGAATTTGTATCGCGTATTCCAAAGAATGATATTGGACGTGCTTGTACCATGGAATTACAAAAGTACGGTGTTAGTACCGATAAAGTAATTTATGGGGGTGATCGCCTTGGAATTTATTTTCTAGAAACCGGAGCTGTAAGCCGTGGAAGTAAAGTGATTTACGATCGTGCAAATTCGGCTATTTCAGAAATTAAGCTGGGAATGATTAACTGGGAAAAAGTATTTGAAGGAGTAGAATGGTTTCACTGGACCGGAATTACACCAGCCATTTCGCAAGGTGCTGCCGATGCTTGTTTGGAAGCTATTAACGTTGCAAATAAAATGGGTGTAACCGTTTCGTGCGATTTGAATTACCGCAAAAACTTGTGGAAATACGGAAAATCGTGTGGCGAAGTAATGCCAGCCTTGGTTGCTGGAACCGATGTGGTTTTAGGTAATGAGGAAGATGCAGCAATGGCTTTAGGGATTCATCCTGAAGGAGTTGATGTAACCGCTGGTCATGTTGAAGGAGCTGCTTACGAGTCGGTTTCAAAACAAATTATGGTAAAATACCCACGTGTAAAGAAGGTAATTACAACTTTACGTGGTTCGATTAACGCTAATCATAATACATGGGCTGGTGTACTTTGGGATGGAAAAACTTTGTTTGAATCTCCGGGATACCAAATTACCCACATTGTTGACCGTGTAGGTGGTGGCGACTCGTTTATGGGTGGTTTAATCTACGGATTACTTACTTACGAAGGCGACGACCAACAAGCATTAAACTTTGCCGTAGCAGCTTCATGTTTAAAACATACCATTTATGGCGATTTCAACCAGGTAACTGTTGACGAAGTTGAAAAGTTAATGGGTGGCGATGCTTCGGGAAGAGTAGCGCGTTAACAAGTAAAAAGTAGAAAGTAAAAAGGCAAAAGTTTGAGGATATACAGCATTGTCGCTTTTGTAGCAAATTTGAAAGGTTTTAAAAAATAAATCAAACAATATAGCAATATGAAGAATGATTTACCAGACCGATTGTTTGCCTTTGCAGTAAGAAGTATAAAGTTTTTGAGGAATTTACCAGATAGTGCAGAGTTCAATAATATTCGATTTCAGTTGTAAAAATCTGTAACCTCGCCTGGAGCAAACTACGAAGAAGCACAAGCAGGTTCTTCAAAAGCAGATTTTATTTATAAAACAGAAATCTCTTTAAGAGAAATGCGCGAAAGCAATTATTGGCTTCGTATTATTGAAGCAACAATTTCTCTTGAAGAAAAGAATAAAGTAGAGTTGACTTATTTGATAAATGAATCAGTTGAATTAAAAAAGATATTAGGAAGTATT
Organism: Draconibacterium sp.; assembly: GCA_030595485.1. Lineage (GTDB taxonomy): Bacteria > Bacteroidota > Bacteroidia > Bacteroidales > Prolixibacteraceae > Draconibacterium. The sequence goes on along the minus strand of JAUVDE010000252.1, from coordinate 1,552 downwards.
GTAGTCAGGTCAAAAGCAAATAAGTAAATCCAGTAGACATGGGGATTTGCAAGGTGAGCTTTTTGACTTTTGACTTTTAAATTTTGACTTAGATTATGGCACGATTTTCAAGAATAGAAGTAGCATTAACAATGAAAGAAACGGGCATGGTTCCGGTATTCTATCATAAAGATATTGACGTTTGTAAAGCAGTTGTAAAAGCATGTTACGATGGTGGTGCGCGAGTATTCGAATTCACCAACCGTGGCGATTTTGCAACATTAACTTTTGCCGAGCTTAACAAATGGGCAATTGAAAACTGCCCCGAAATGATTATGGGAGTTGGTTCGATTGTAGATGACGCAACAGCTGCCATGTACATTGCTTTAGGAACTAACTTTGTTGTGGCTCCGTTAATCGATGAGGCAACAGCACGAGTTTGTAACAAACGCAAAATTGCCTGGAGTCCCGGTTGTGGTTCGGTAACTGAAATTGGCAGAGCACACGAATTGGGTGCAGAAGTAGTAAAAATCTTCCCTGGTTCGCAAGTGGGCGGACCAAGTTTTGTTGCAGCCGTAAAAGGACCAATGCCATGGGCAAGCATAATGCCAACCGGTGGTGTTTCGCCAACCGAAGACAACTTGAAACAATGGTTTGGAGCTGGAGTAACCTGTGTTGGAATGGGTTCACAATTGTTCCCAAAAGAAGTATTAGCTGAAAAGAATTATAGCTACATTACCGAAAAATGTGCAGAAGCATTGAAGATTATCAAGCAATTAAAATAATAAAACGCTCCGTAGAAACACGGAGCCATTTAAACCTAAATCAATAAAACCTTAAAGGTTTTGAAATAATAATCAAACTGGAGTACGATTGGTAATTGGTAAACCGGAACAAACTTCCGACTTCCGACTTCCGTCTTCCAACCAATTTTTAAACAATGAAACAAAACTTATCCAAAGTACTCGTTGTAGTTGCGGTGGCTGTATTTCTTTTGGGATGTGCACAAACCAAAAATCACAAAGTGCTTAAATTAGCGCATGGTCTCGACCCAAGTCACCCGGTTCACAAAGGAATGGCGTTTATGGCCAAGCGTCTGGAAGAAAAATCCGGAGGTAAACTTAGTCTCGACATTTATCCCAGTGGACAATTAGGCTCTGAACAGCAATGTGTAGAGCTATTGCAAATTGGTAGTTTGGCTATTACTAAAGTTTCGGCAGCAGTAATGGAGGGTTTTACGCCCAAATTTAAAGCACTGGGTTTGCCTTATGTTTTCCGTTCGCAACAACATTCGTTTAACGTTTTCGATGGCGAAATTGGCAACGAAATGTTGCTCGGAACCGAAGAGTTTTGGATTCGTGGACTTTGTTTCTACGATGCAGGTTTTCGAAGTTTCTACACTATCGATAAACCAATAAATACGCCCGACGACTTAACCGGAATGAAAATCCGAGTGATGAAAAGCCAAACTGCCATGGAAATGGTAAAAGCTTTGGGAGGTTCGCCAACACCAATTTCATTTGGAGAACTTTATACTGCATTGCAAAGTGGGGTAGTTGATGGCGCCGAAAAT
>JAUVDE010000001.1 GCA_030595485.1 Draconibacterium sp. | reverse complement strand
ACATAAATTTCAGGTTTCCGACGCTGGGAAATTAGAAGGAATTGAGGATATTACACAAGGAATTGGATTGGATATTTCGCCTTATCTTTTAACCGGACTCGACACAAAAAACGGCGAAGATAACAAAGGAAAACTAACCGGGGGTTTGGATATGTTTTACCAGATTACACCCAGCCTAAAATCGTCATTAAGTATAAACACCGATTTTGCTGAAACCGAGGTAGACGACCGTCAGATTAACCTCACCCGTTTTAGTTTGCACTACCCCGAAAAACGTGATTTTTTTTTAGATGGTGCCAACTATTTTCAGTTTGGAATTGAAGGAGATAGCCGTAGTGAAGCCGCAAAAAAAATTATACCTTTTTTCTCGCGTCGTATGGGTTTAGATGAAAACGGAAATCCTATTCGAATAAATGTTGGAGCTAAATTAATAGGACAGGTTGACGATTGGAACATTGGAATGATGTATATTAACGACGATCGCGACCTTGGAGACAATAACTTTACCGTGGCTCGTGTAACCCGAAACCTTGGAGCACAGTCGTCGGTTGGCATTATCAGCACTTATGGCAATGCACTCGGTGGCGATGAGAATTACGTTGCAGGCGCCGACCTGAAATTGGCCACATCTACATTTCAAGAAGATAAAAATATATCCTTCTTTTTATTTGGGATGAAATCAAATACAAAAGATATTGAAGGCGACAATAGTTCGTGGGGGATCCAGGCGGTTTACCCTAACGACTTAATTAGTGCACGACTTGGCTACCATCAAATTGGCGAAAATTTTATTGCCGGAATGGGATTTGTTCCACGAACCAATATTAAAGAAACCTACGGAGAATTAGAATTTGGACCGCGACCAAATAAATGGGGAATTTTGCAGCTTGAATTTGGAGGCGATTTCGATTTTGTATCAAATCTGGAAACGAGTGAATTGGAGACACGCGAAATAAAATTAACGCCGCTGGGAATTCGTTTTATGTCGGGCGAAGACCTTAATTATTCGGTAAGCAATCAGTACGAAATGCTAAGTGAAGATTTTAACATTTATGATGACTATGTTATTCCGGCTGGTGAATATGAATGGTGGTTTCAACAGGTTTCAGTAGAAACAAAAGGTGCAAGAAATGTTTGGGGCGAAGCCAGTTACGGTTTTGGTGATTTTTTCACGGGTTACCGCAAGGATATCGATTTAGAAGTGAATTGGAAAGTTGCAGTTCCCTTTTTTCTTGGCGGAAAATTTCACCAGAGCAACGTGAAGCTACCCGATGGTGAATTTACAGCCAACATTTACCAAATGAATGCAAATATATTGTTTAGTCCAACCCTTACACTTTACAATTACTTTCAATACGATAATGCCAGTAATAGTATATGCTGGCAATCTCGCTTTCAATGGATTTTAAAACCGGGTAATGAGATTATACTGGTATGGACTACTAATTTTCTAGAAAAAGAGAATAATTACTTTATGGATGCCAGCGCACTTCGCCTTAAACTTAAATACAACATTCGCTTTTAAAGCTTTTTTAACAACAATGGGAACACCAATTTAAACTTTTCAGCGTTTCAAACGTATATCTTCTAACAGATAAACAATCCTAAGTCATTTGAAATCAAAAAGCTAATAAATAAATTTTGTAATAAGGGAGCAAAACACTAAATTAGTAAGTATTAAGGGGAATAAGGAAAAAAGAGAGCAGGATTCTTGTTTAGAACACAGTAATTATTTATACTTGCAACCGATTTCAACGAAATCATTCCCCTCGTCAATTGTTCCAAAAAAAATTCAACAATTATTAATCGAGTAAAAGTTATAACAATACCATAATGTACGATATTTTAGAATTGAATAAAAAGCTCGTTCCTGAGTTAAAGGACATTGCTAAGGAGCTTAAGATCAAACGAGTTGAATCTTACAAAAAACAAGATTTAATTTATAAGATTTTAGATACACAGGCTATTTTAGAAGCCGAAAAGAAGGAACGTAAGTATGCTCCTAAAGAGAAAAAAGAAGAAAAAGGAGGATTGCTTGGTTTAATTAAAAAAACGACCAAAAAAGAGGAAGTTGAAAAAGAAGAACCTCGACGCCAGAAACGTCCTCGCCAGAGGGTAGAAACTATTAAGCGTGAGAAAGTTGGCGCCGGACCACGCAAAAAACAACCTCCACAAAAACAAGGCGATAAAAAGGCTGACGGTGTTCAATCGCGTCAAGATCAAATAAAATCAATTATTAAAGGCTTTAACCGCGAAAAACCGGAAGGTGAAGAGGTTAAGAAAGAGGCTGATCAAACGCCGGCTGCAGCAACTCCTCCGGTTAAAAAAGAGGAGAAAAAAGTTTCGCAATTCAAACCGATTAAGCAAGCTCAGCAACAGCAGAGACAGCAAGCACAGCCACAAGCTGAACCGCAAGGCGAACAGCCAACACAAAAAGCGGATACTAAACGAAATGACGGACAGCAAAAGCCTGAACCAAAAAGAAACGAAGGCCAGCAAAGACAAGCGAATCAGAACAATAACAACCGTCAGAAACAACGCAATTTCGAATTTGAAGGTATTATTTCCAACACAGGTGTTTTGGAAATTCTGCAGGATGGATATGGTTTCCTTCGCTCATCGGATTTCAACTACCTGAATTCGCCTGACGATATTTATGTTTCGCAGTCGCAAATTAAATTGTTCGGTTTAAAAACGGGTGATACTGTTACAGGTACTGTTCGTCCACCAAAAGAAGGTGAAAAATATTTCCCGCTCATAAAAGTAAACGAGATTAACGGACGCAGTCCTGAATACATTCGCGACCGTGTTCCTTTCGAACATTTAGTACCTCTTTTCCCTGATGAAAAGTTCACGTTAATTGGAAATGGTCAGGACAGTATTTCAACACGTGTAGTGGACTTGTTTGCGCCAATAGGAAAAGGTCAACGTGGATTGATTGTTGCTCAGCCTAAAACAGGTAAAACTGTTCTTTTAAAAGAAATTGCAAATGCAATTGCAGCTAATCATCCCGAAGTTTATATGATTGTTCTTCTTATCGACGAACGTCCGGAAGAAGTTACAGACATGGCACGCAGCGTAAATGCCGAGGTTATTTCGTCAACTTTCGACGAGCCAGCCGACAAACATGTACGAATTGCAAATATTGTTTTAGAGAAAGCTAAAAGGCTTACAGAATGTGGTCACGATGTGGTTATTCTGCTCGACTCGATTACACGTTTGGCACGTGCATACAATACGGTTCAACCTCCATCGGGTAAAGTACTTTCGGGTGGTGTCGACGCTAACGCATTGCACAAACCAAAACGTTTCTTTGGTGCTGCACGTAACATCGAAGATGGTGGTTCTTTAACCATTCTTGCAACTGCCCTAACAGAAACCGGTTCGAAAATGGATGAAGTAATTTTCGAAGAATTTAAAGGGACCGGTAACATGGAATTACAACTCGACAGGAAACTTTCGAACAAACGTATTTTCCCTGCCGTGGATATTCCAACGTCAAGTACACGTCGCGAAGATTTATTATTTAGAAAAGAAGTTTTGGATAAATTATGGATTTTACGCAACTACCTGGGCGATATGAATTCGCTGGAAGCAATGGAATTCATTAAAACACGACTCATGCGTGCAAAAAACACTGAAGAGTTCCTTGCATCAATGAACGACGGATAAAAATAGTTGAAAATAATATATGAAAGACAAGTTCGGTTTCGGGCTTGTCTTTTTTTGTGCTTACAAAATCGGAACACTGAGACTGATTACTGCAAACTTTCTTCCTACTTCAAGCCCTTATTAAAATTGAAAGTATTTGATGGTTGAATTTGTTCTGCTTTTCGAATGCGGTTCGTTATGGTTTTAGCTCTGTTTTTCGAAACAGGTTCGTAACTCAAATCAATTAAGTAACGAAAGAAACCTTGTTTATTAAGTTTTGTCCTCGACTGCGAAATAGATACCGGCGTTGTTGGAACAATTGAAGTAATTCCATTTCGTCGGTACCGATGTAAACGCAAATTCATATCATCCGTTAAATCATCATTTTCAGATGTCATTGCAATGGGCATGCGAGAGTAAAAAAGCTCAGGGTGAAAATATACCGGAACAATACCACTCTTATCTGATAAGGAAAATAACGTTTCAAAATCTATTTCTTGTGGATAGCTAAACATGGCAACGCCTTCGTTATTAAAACATTTAGCAGCTGCATCGTTAAAAACGTACACATTTTCGTTGGTAATTATTTTACAATTGGAAGGAATTAATTCCTTCTGCGACAAGTGACTAATTACAAAATTACGAATACCACTTTTCACCATTTTAGCTACTAAGTCGCGATAAAACGGCAGTGCATCTTCCTGAATAAATTTGGGGAGTTCCACATAAACTTTGTCTTTGAACTTCTGAATAAAAGGAACATCAGGATTAAATCGACTCCAGGTAATTTTAGAAAAAGAAAGAAAAAGCCCGTCCAGCTCGTTAAAATTAATTTTGCGTAGCCATTCCATTGAATTAATTCTGAAATAATATTCTTCCCTTTTCGAAACCGGTTTAGCCTTTAATTCATTAATAATCTTCCGTTTAAAACCGTGGTTAATTTGAGATTGTCTCTCACGATTTTCGTCAAGCTTCGACGGAAACTTAACATCGTTAATTCCTGAAAGGTAAACTTCGCTTTTCGCTTTCACCTGCTTTCCTCCGGTATGTATTTTATACAAACCGTTTTCAAAACTTACTTCGCGTACTTTAACCGATTCTTGTTTTTCAGAATTCGGAATATGAAAACGCAAACGGAAGCCAGGCTCAATTTTCATTTTCGATGACAATAAAACATATGGCCCTTGAATACTTGCCACTCTCCCAAGTGCGACACCCGCAACCGTTTTATTCGAAACAGCCATTCTAATATCTTTGCCCATAAAATAGGCTGTCTTTTCACGACCAAAATCCATCGACAAAAGTTCTTTGGCTTGTTCCGTTGAACTTTTATCATCTAAAGACATACGGTAGGCTTGTGCAACACGGTAAGTGTACTCACCCGATTTCATGCGGCCTTCTATTTTCAAGCTTGTGACGCCCATTTTTTCAAACTCATCCACCAAATCAAGTAGCTGATTATCTTTTAAATTAAAAAGATATTGGTCTTTTTTTGAAGACGAGTACGTTCGTCGGCAAGGTTGTGTACAAAGGCCACGATTGGCTCCTCTCCCACCTGCATAACTGCTGTATAAGCACATTCCAGAAAAAGAGTAACAAAGTGCGCCATGAATAAAGACCTCCGTTTCAACTGTGCTATTCTTACAAATTTTTTGAAGTTCACGCAAGGTTAATTCACGTGCTAAAACCACGCGTTCCATGCCATTTTTACCGCCATAGTTTGCACCCAAGGAATTATGAATTCCCATTTGCGTGCTGGCATGCAAAACCAGATTTGGGAAATAGGTTTTGGCTATATAAAACACACCCCAGTCCTGGATAATTACTCCATCAACTTTTGCTTGTTGCAAAAAATGCAAATAATCGATAAGCTCAGGAATTTCGTGGTTCTTAATAACTGTATTTAGCGTTATGTAAACCAAAACCTTATTCTTTTTTGCCTCCTTTAAAATTGTAGAAAGTTGTCCGTTGGTAAAATTTTTAGCACGTCCACGGGCATTAAATTGTTTCAAACCCAAATAAATGGCATCGGCACCCCCTTTAAGAGCGGCATAAAACGATTCAGGATTTCCAACGGGAAGAAGAAGTTCCGGCTTTTGCATAAATATAATTTGCGGCAAAATTACGAATATAAATTTTAGCTATCTGAATTAATTTACGACTTTTGTTTTCATACAACGAAATGAAATGAAAACGATTGGATTAATTGGCGGAACAGGCTGGATTTCAACACAAGAGTATTATAAGCAAATAAACGAACGGGTAAATAAAAAGCTTGGTGGCCTTCAGTTTCCACGTATTATTTTGTACTCGATAAACTACAGCGAAATTTATGCCTGTAACCAAAACGAGGACCGCGAGGGTGTTTATCAGATTATAAAAACAGGAGCCGAAACTTTGAACAATGCAAAGGTTGATTTTATGGCGCTTTGTGCCAACACCATTCATTTTACCTATGATAAGTTGCAAAAGGAATTTCAACTTCCGATTATACACATTGCCGATGCAACTGGTTTGGCAATAAAAACAAAAGGATTGAAAAAAGTGGGCTTGCTAGGAACCCGCGAAACCATGGAATTAGATTTTTACAAAAAACGACTCCACAAATTGGGTATTGAAGTTATTACACCCGATAAACCAGAACGAGAATTTATTCATTATTCAATAATGCATGAATTATTGAAAGACAATTTTAATGAGGAAACAAAAATGGGCTTTATTTCAATAATGAACAAATTAAAAGAACAGGGTGCTGAAGGAATGATTTTAGGCTGTACTGAAATTCCGCTTCTGATTAAACAAAACGATTTTGATTTGCCACTATTTAGCACACTTGAAATTCATGTAGAGGCCATTGTGGACTTTGCCCTTCAAGAATAACTGGCTCAAACTTTGTACGCACAAAAATTTAAGATAAAAACGATAGACATGAGAAAACTAATCCTTGCTTCCATTTGTATTCTTTTTTCAAACTTGTATTCATCTGCACAAAGCAGTTATCAGTTGGCCGAGACTTTAGATTTTTTCAAAGCGCATAAAATGCAAACCGGCGATTGGATGCAAACACTTTCGGAGAGTGACATTGAAGGTTCACCGTTTTTAAACGACGAATTTATAACGGGTTCTATTTATACCTATCAACGAATGCAGTTTAACGACATACCCTTACGCTATAATATTTACAACGGCAATTTAGAGTTCAAAACACCCGAAGACCAGATACTGGCTTTGGCGGCACCTGAGATTGTTGAAAAAGCAATATTTGGCAACTTTGTTTTGAGCTATGTGCCTTTTATATTATCAAAGAAAATAAAAAATGGATTTTTAAAGCTTATTGAAGAAGGTACTGTTTCGTTATATGCACAACCCGAAATAATGTATCAGAAACCCCAGGAAGCTGGGGCGTACAAAGATGCAGAGCCTGCCAAATTTATGGAAAGACCTGATGGCTACTTCATCAGAGTTGGAAAAGAAGCCGCGACAAAGTTTACGAATAAAAAGGAGCTTATTTCAATTTTCCCTGACCACCAGAAAGAAGTTGCTGATTTTATAAAAAAGAATAAGATAAAAATCAATAAGGAAAAAAGCCTTCAGCAATTGGTTCAATATTATAACTCACTGTAAGTTAAGACTTAAAATTATTCTCCTACAACATTTCAATACACACAATTGCCCGTCTTAATTTCCGTACTTTTATTCACAAAAGCAAAATTTATTCATAACGCATGCAACATTAAAATATTGCGTTCGTCATTGAATCAGAAATTAGATAGTTTGAATACGCTTTATAAAAACATTCATCAGGAGATCATCGACCAGTGTAAGGAAGGAAGCCAGAAGGCTCAGTTCCAATTGTACAAGTTGTACTACAAAGCCATGTACAGTGTATGCCTGCGAATTATTAACGATGGAATGGAAGCCGAAGACGTAATGCAAGAAGCCTTTTTAAGTGCTCTTAGCAAAATGGAATCTTACAAAGGCGAAGTTAGTTTTGGTGCTTGGTTAAAGCGGATTGTGGTAAATCGTTCATTGGATTATTTAAAGAAAAGAAAAGTACAATTTGAGGTGATAAATGAGCGGACTGCGCAAGTTGCCGACTACCAAATGGAAACAAAGGAAATAGATTCGAAAGTGGTAAAAGATGCCATTCATAATCTCTCCGACGGTTACCGGGTAGTTTTGAGCCTTTACCTTATTGAAGGCTACGACCACGAAGAAATAAGCCAGATTTTAGGCATTTCGAACTCATCGTCGAGAACCCAATTATTGAGAGCCAAAAACAAATTAAGAGAGTTGTTAAAGGGAAAAGAGATTTTCTCCTATAATTGAAAATAACATGAAAGAAAAAGATTACATAGACGACCTTATTCACCAAAACATGGAGGAGTTGAACGACAACGAACCCATGGAAGGACACTTTGCTCGATTTGAGGAAAAACTAAATAAACAGCATAAAAAGAAACGAAAAATTACTTTGAATGTAGTGTGGAAAGTAGCTGCTGCCATTGTTTTTGTTCTGTTAGCAAGCAACCAGGCATTTATCTATTTTTCGCCCAATAACCAAGGAATGATTCCTTCGAAAAACACGAATAAGGCAATGACTTTGGCGTCGCTTTCAACAGAGTACCAAGAGGTTGAATTCTATTATACAAGTGCCATTAACACCGGAATAGAGCAATGGGAAAAATTAAACGCTGAAGGTTTCATTTCGGAAGAAGAGCAAACTTTAATGAAGGAAGAATTGGTAGAATTTGAAACACTTTATAAAAACCTGCAAACCGACCTGCAAACGAATCCGAATGACGAGCGTGTAATTAATGCCATGCTTGAATATTACCAGGCCAAACTGAGTGTAATAAATATTATTGTAGATAAACTGGAAGAAGTACAACAAAGAAAAAATATAAATTTTGAATCGAGCGTATCAGACATCTAATTCTGGTAACTAATAAAAATATGCACGATACAATTCATGCCGTTGAAAATTAAAAACTATAATATAATGAAAACATTTAAATTAATTTCCGCCCTATTTTTAGTGAGTTTACTAAGCATGGGAACTTCGGCAACTGCCGAGGAATTTACAAAAGAGTTTAACGAAAAATGGCCGGTTGCATCGGTGTCTTCACTCGAAATTGACAATCGTTTTGGAGAAGTGCGTGTAAACAATGAAGGAGGCAACGAAGTAACAATCGACGTGATAGTTACTGTTGAAGGCTCGAACGAGAAAAGAATGAACGATTTGCTTGACCAAATTGAGGTGGAATTCAAAAAAAGTGGAAGTACAGTTAAAGCCGTAACCGAAATTGAAGGCCGCTTAAAGGGCAACAATAACCTGAGTATTGATTATACGGTAAATATTCCTTCGGACAAGAACTTGAAAATTAGCAACCGCTACGGTAATACTGTAATTGCTAAACTTACCGGAAACGGAGATTTTACAATTAAGTATGGTAACATTACCGCTTACGAGCTCAGTACGCCAAAAGAAGGCACACTTCGTTTGAATCTTGCCTACGGAAATGGAAACATTGGCACAGCTTCTTTTATGGATGTAAATGTAAGCTACTCGCCTATTACCATCGAAGAGATTAAAAAACTTACTGTTAACTCGAAATACTCAACTATTAACGTTGAAGAAGGTGGCGATATTCAAGCTACATCGCGTTACGATAAATACAACTGCGAAGAGTTGGAATCGCTTACAATTGACACAAAGTATACGCAAGTACGAATTGATGAATTATCGAAAAGCCTAAAAGTTGAAGCAGGCTATGGCGGAATAAAAGTAGGTGAAGTTGCCGATGATTTTGAATCGATTCATATTACAAACAGCTATGGTCAAATTTCCCTAGGATTGGATGATGCTGAATATATGCTTGATGCCAGCTGCAACTACTGTGGAATTTCGTATCCTGAAGACGAATTTTCGGGCGACCGGATTAAAGAAAACAATACACGCACTGTAAAGGGTAAAATTGGCTCGGGCGAAGGTGGCAAAGTTTATGTTCGCAGTCGCTATGGCGAAATCAGATTAGATTAATCTTCACAAGATAATAATAACAAAAACCGTTGGCAAACCACTGTCAGCGGTTTTTTAATGTTGAATAATAAGTAAGTTTATAAAAATCGAAACAACGCAAACTTGGACTTTGGCTTTTCAAGTTACTTTCCATACGCTCTTCGTATTTATTAAAACACCACCGAAAAAATGAGCCGGGAATAAGAAGAGTTAATCGGGAATACATTTTCAAGAAATTCACCTGTTTGCGGAACTTCTTATCACCTTCCAATAAAACTTCCGAAACAAGCTGAAGATTTTTTAGTGCTGCTTTTGTTTTCTGAATAAAAAGATGCGAACTCTCTAAACCGGTATGTTCTACTGGGTTTTGAATATGAAACAGTTCAAAATCATTATTGAATAAATCATAGCCCAACAAAGTGTCTTCGTGTCCGTAGTTTCTCAGGTTCTCTCTAAAATGTACCTTCTCAAAAACTTTCTTTTCAATTAAAAAGTTATTCGATGTAATAATAAATCCTTTATTACGATTTCGTTTTTCAGCCGAAACAGCCTCCCGTTTTTGCCCGTAAACCCAACGTAAAAGCTTTCGCTCATCGGCAGGTTTTTTAGCCGAATAAGCAGTTCCGCCACATAATATACGCCCCGGTTTTAAGTGCTGAATAAAATCATGAAGGTAACTTTCATCAATCAATAACGAATCGGCATCAATAAAAAGTAAGTTGGCAAACTGCGATTCAAAACCCATTTTATTCCGAATGGCCGAGCGCCCCAAATTCTCTTTTAATTCAACATAAACCACTTGTGGGATTTCAGCAATATTCTTGTTTAGCGATTTAATAATCTCGTCTGACCCATCGTCGTACACGCGCACCTCAAAATCAATTTTTAAATCGTTGGCCTGAGCCACTAACTCCTTTACCAGGCTTACTACTTTAATGTTATAAACAGGAATATTTACCGACAGCATAAATTCAGTATAATTATGGCTTGAAACTAAAAAAGAATGGGAACAAATCTATCTAAAAACTTTAGTTTAAACTAAATATTATAATTTTAGCCTCGTATTACTATAAATATGGCACGAACACTACTACTACTTTTAATTCTGTTTTCGACTCAGGTTTTTAGTCAAAATTATAAAATCGAGCTTCAACTGCCTTTGGCTGCGAATCAAAAAGTGCAATTGGCTTATCATTTCCTCGACAATATTTACATAAAAGATACTTGTTTGTTGGATAACAATGGCATTGGTGTATGGCAAGGAGATACACTCCTTCCGCAAGGATTATACAAAGTATATATTGACAAGGACCATCATTTTGATTTTCTGATAGGGGACGACCAGCAATTTAGTCTTTCCAATAAGTCCTATAAATCGTTTGAAATGAAAGTTACCGGTGCTCCAGAAACTGAAGCTTTGGTTAACTATCTAATTTTTATTGAAGGCTTAAAAAAGCGGGGTGCCGATTTAAACAATCAACTTAAATCGGCTACAAGTGAAGATGATAAAATCCTGATTCGAGATAAAATGAATGGGCTGAACAAAGAAATGTATAGTTACTGGGAAAGTGTTGGTGAGAAACACCCCAACTCCTTTGTACACCAATTTTTAGTCGCTAATTATGTTCCAGCACTTGATGTTACCACCTTGCCTTTAGAGGTTCAGAATGACGATTCATTGCTTTTGCATGCACGTTTTAAATATCAGCACGAGCATTTTTGGGACAATTTTAATTATACCGATGAGCGTCTTTTATACACACCATTTTACAAACCAAAGCTAACTACTTGGTTCAATAAAGTTTTATATCCGGCATACGACTCAGTTAAACCATACGTATACCAGTTCTTGGACGATGTAAAACCCAGTAAACGGATTTTCCAGTTTGCTACTTCCTTTTTTTTAAATGGTAGTATAAACAGTAAAATTATGGGAATGGATGCGCTATTTGTTGACATTGCCAACGATTATTATTTTACCGGCGAAGCATTTTGGGCAAGCGACGAATCGATGAAAAAGATAAGAGAAAATGTTCTTTTCATGAAGGACAATTTGCTTGGCAAAACTGCACCCGATTTAACACTTGAAAGTTTCGATGGTGAATTTTATAAGCTTCATCAAGTTGAATCGGAACTCACAGCAGTTCTTATATACGAACCAAACTGCTCGCACTGCAAAGTATTTGTACCCGAATTTTATAAGGATGTGTACCTGCCAAATAAAGATAAAGGCCTGCAAGTTTTTGCCATTTATTCCATGGACGATAAAGAAGAATGGGAAACCTTTTTGACCAAGCACGATATGTTTGACTGGATGAATGTTTGGGACAAAGACCATAGTTCGCGCTTCAAAATATTATACGATGCCCGACAAACACCCGGTGTTTATCTCTTAGATTCGGATAAAAGAATTATTGCAAAGAAAATGGATATTAAAGGACTTAAACAGTTAATTGGTCAGAAATTGAACTAAGTATCCGACTCTCTGTTATTTATACAACATATTTATTCTCAGTAATTTTATGTTGATAATATGTAATTTTAGAAATAAAAACCAGCAAATGTTAAAACAAATAAGCAAGGAAGAGTTTCTCTCTTTTCAGAAAGAATGGGGCAAGGCCGTTGTAGACATTGGCAAAAATTTCCTCGATAAAAAAGATTATAAACAGGCTGCCATTGAACTTGTTGAACAGTTTTATGGCTACCACGAGGGACAGGTTCTATTTAAACCTACCCGCGCCCAACACAAGCAATTTAGGTTAAATGCCCAAAGTGCAATTTCTTATTTTATTGGCGGCGACAAAACCTACAACGAAGATACTGGTTTTGCATTGCAACCCTGGACAAAAGTGCGGTTTGAAAATGGTGGTTTTATTTTTAAAGGAGATTGCGCTGTTGCCATGGGAAACTACTATTTTACTGATTTGTCGGGACAAGACAAACAAGTGGAATATACGCTCGGTGTTTTTAGAACCAAAGATGGCACGCTAAAAATCAACCTGCATCATTCATCCTTACCCTATCTTCATCCAAAACATCCTAAAAGATAAAGTTGTTTTGGGTTGAAAACTGTTTAAAAATGAGTTGACGGAAACAATACTTTATAAGGCTGTTTTCATTTAGAATATTTTATTGTAACTTCTTTTCCATTCAAAAATACAAATTTATGCGCCTTAATCTTACTGCTATATTATTACTACTAACAGCCTGTAATTCATTTATTTTTGCACAAAATACCGATAGTTTGGCTATTGATAAAAAAGACACGTTACAAATTACCAATTCGAAATATGCATATGTTGTATTTGACAATGACACCTTATTTACTGTTGGAGCATACTTGGGGCCCTATTCACCTGAAGAACGTGCAGAATCAGCCTCAAGCAGACTTAAGCAGATGGTTGATGAATATACTATTGTGGCAGACTCATTTATTATTTTAGAAAAAAACAACTATTCCATAATCTCATATTCCGATTTTCCGCTGATTAGTGTAAGTGAAGCTGATGCAGCTTTTTTGGGAAAGTCACGTCATGAAATTGCAACGGAACACCTGGAAATAATTAAATCCACTTTTAGCGAATTAATTGAACAAGCTACCCTATTGTATTGGATACTTCGTGTGGTGTACACGCTCCTGGCTTTTTCAGGTTTGTTTCTAATTATTTTCCTTATTAATAAGTTGTTCAGATGGCTCAATAAGAGGTTGGATAGTTATGAAAAAGGACTCAAGAAAAAACGAAAAAGCTTTTTCAAATATCTGATTCACAATAACTCAAGCAGCATTTTTCTTCTCGTTTCTAAAATTGTAAAGTTTGCGCTTATTATTTTCATTCTATTTTTCTACTTGCCTTTTATGTTCAGCTTTTTACCCTGGACACAAGGTCTGGCGGAAACCTTTTACGGCTATATTGCAGACCCCGTTAAGAATGTTGTAAGTGGATTTATTGCTTTTGTTCCAAATCTATTTTCAATTTTTGTAATCTTCATTATTGCCCGCTATTTTTTACGAATTTTGACTTATGTTTCAAAGGAAATTGAACAAGACAAATTAAAAATAAATGGTTTCCATCGCGATTGGGCGAAACCAACTTTTAATCTGGTAAAAATATTAATATACGCATTGGCACTTGTTTTTACGGTTCAATATTTACCATCATCAAAAGCATTTCAAGGAGTTTCCATTTTTGTTGGAGTTTTATTCACGCTTGGTTCTACATCGGCAATTGCTAATATGATAGCAGGAATTGTTATTACTTATATGCGTCCCTTTGCCATTGGTGACCGTGTTAAAATAGGAGAAACCATTGGTGATATTGTTGAAAAAAACCTATTGGTTACACGACTAAAAACGATAAAAAACGAAGACATTACCATTCCAAATGCAACCATAATAAATACCCACTTATGGAACTATTCAAAAAATGCCAGCTCCATTGGGATTATTCTTCACACCAATGTTACAATTGGATACGATGTTCCTTCGGAAACCGTGATAGCCCTTTTGTTGGAGGCAGCAAAAAATACAAAAAACTTAACCCGCGACTTTAAACCGTTTGTTCTACAAAAGGGCCTAAGCGATTTTTATGTTGAATATGAATTAAATGTATACACCAAACAGCCTAAAAAGATGGCTCATTTTTATTCTGAATTACATAAAAATATTCTTGATGCTTTTAATGCTGCAAATGTTGAGATTCTCTCTCCACATTATTCTGCTTTCCGCGATGGAAATGAATCAACTATACCAAATACAGATGCTGTTACCAAACCGGTTGATATGTCGAATAATCCTGTAACAAACGTAATTGATAAACTTACCGGACAATCTTAAATATTATTTGGGAACAAACGAGAACTTGCGTGTTACGTAAGAATCGTCGTAATTAAATCGGACAAAATATACTCCTGGTGTTTTTCCATCTAAATTGATTCTTACTCTGTAAGGCTCAACGTTTAGCAGGTAAACAGAAAGCTCTTGTCCTATTATATTGTAGACAGAAATACTTGTGGGATCTATTTCATTATCCGATTCCAAAACCAATTCTGAAGAAGTTGGATTGGGATAAATTAAAACATTCACCGGTATTTCAACAATTGGCGTATCGGTTATATTATCAATATTACAAGCGACCAACTCCATAACATTAACCATTGAATAAGCCTGTGGATTTGTGTCTTTAAAATTGTACCAGGAACTATTTTTCTTATAAAAAAAACTGTTTGGTAAATCCTGTTCGGAACGTAGCGACTGATAAATTACAAAAGTGTCTTGTGTATTAATATTGGTAAGTTCGAAACCTATAAAAAAAGTATCCTGAGGCTCAACGGTTTCATCAAATTCAATGTAATTCATTGCATCTTCAGCAAAACCCTTAATATTCACTAGCTTACTATAAATCAAAGTCTCAGGCATTTTATCACCGTCGTATACCTTAATCTTAATTTCGTTATCCGAAGCACTTGATGATTGGACGAGCTTACCTATACCTAAGGCAATTCCATCCAAACTTTCATTTCCTGAAATATGAAAACGCTCTACAATTTCGGTAATACCAACGTCATTTGTTCCTCCCCAATATCCCTTATCTTCTCCAGAAACAGTCAATCCAACATTTGTATGCTCATCAAAATCGGTCAGGTTGGTAAAGGCTTTGCATAAATTCTCACCTGTATTAAACTGTTTCCCATCTAAAATTTCTTGGCCAGAGTTTATGGGATCCAGCCAATATTTTAGCTGTTTTGTTGAATCAGAGCTGTAATCCCATTGCATTGCAAAACGAGCGAAATAGTCTCTAACTGGATTTCCACAATAAGCTGCTCCTCCCGATAATGTTCCAATAAAGTTCTCTTTATTATCAAAAAGACCACCTCCCGACGAACCTTTTTCTGTCACACCTTCATCCCACCGTTTAATTTCAAACGACCCATTTTTAGGATTTTTTATCGAATTTGATTCAAATGTAGCATAAGCAGCTTCATCGTAGTCCAAAGCAATCTTTTTCACATCTCCCCACGGGTGGTGAATACTTACCGAAGAGTCGGGTAAGGAACTTAAGCGATTCCAGCCCGCATAATAGGGTCTGAAATTAGGTGGAGGTATTTCATCTAACTGTACCAATGCAAAATCTAAACTATCAAAATGAGCCTTCATAATTGAACCAGAGAGTGAATGCATTGGATCGCCATCAAGCGGCGCACAATACGGACTTTCGTAATTAAAAGTATAAACACTGGTTTCAGCATATTCCCATTTATCATAACAATGCGATGCTGAAATTACATACGGTGTCTGGTCTTCGGAAGTATTATTTATTAAAGTTCCGCTACAAACTTCGTCGCCATCAACAATTAAGCGGCAAACCGAATTTTTAATATCATTCCATCTAACAGCAAAATCGCAGTTTACATCCACATTACAATCACCGGCAACTGTAGGACTAAATGGTCTTCTATCAAATTTTAATATCCCAATAAAATCATGGTTTACTCGTGCTATTTTAAAATCGGCTGGAGTTCCCATAGCTTTAGGAACTTCGTATTGAATGGTAATTTCACCGCCAGCAACCGGAGCTACTGCAAATTTTTCAGATGGCTTGTTGTTATCCGAAGTAAAAGCACCGAGGTAATGATTTAGCTTTTCATTATACAAATAAAGTCGTACACCATCGGGAAGCTGAAAATTATGAAAAATAAGGTTGAGCGATTTTGCATTTTTCGATTCAATAGTAAGCTTCCAAACATTATAGTTTGCGTTAGTTGAATACCATTGTCCCGAATTGGTAGGGTTTAAATCAACTTCGAATGCATGCGCAAATTTAAAGGCCTTCAACATGTTATCAGTTGAGGCATTTCGATTCATAGCCTCATCAATAACACTTTGTTTCAATATGGGCATTCGAACAAATTGCTTCTCTGCACTCTTTAAAGCATTAACTTGCAAAGGAAAACCTCCAGAAGAAAGTTGTCCGAAAGAAAGGGTTGAAATGAATAGCAAACAAAGAAATATAGTTATAGTGTAACGCATTTAATCCAGCTTTCGTAGGGTATTTTTGTAAAACGGTTGTAAATTACATAAATTTTCTGAGCTGAGAAGAAACAGTTCAAATTTCAACAAAATCTTGATTTTAATGTTTACAGTTTGAAGAATCATTTAACCTTAATAAATATATTATGAAAAAGAGAAGTATTATTTCAGTATTTATTGCAGCATTGTTCGCCATGTCGTTTATCGTTTCGGCACACGATAATCCAACAAAAAAGGATAATATGCCCGAAAATGTAAAAGCAGCCATTAATAAATCGTGTTTCGGATGCCACAATAGCGACTCAAAAAATGAAGATGCGAAAAAAGAACTCGACTTTAAAAAACTAGATGGTCTATCAACTATAAAAAAAATCGGAGCCTACAAAGAAATAGGCGAAGCCATTGAAGAACAAGAAATGCCTCCAAAAAAGTTTTTAGAGCGTAAACCTGAGAAAAAACTTACCGACGAAGAAAAGGAGCTACTTATTAATTGGTCGAAGAAAGAAGCTGAAGCATTGGTAAAAAGTAAATAGTATGCGTAAAATAGTCCGACTGCTGGGCATTATTTTTGTCCTTAGTTTTATTGTGCTACAATTTTTTCAACCCGAAAAAAACAAAGAAGAAATAACAGCAAATCATATTTTCAAACAAGAACAAGTACCTGACAAAATTAAAACTACACTTGCAGAAGCTTGTTTAGATTGCCATTCGAATAATACGCGTTATACTTGGTATCATTTTATGCCGGTTAGTTTAATGGTAAATAAACATGTTATTGAAGGAAAAGATGAGCTGAACTTTTCGGATTGGGGCAACATGGATGTATTTGAAAAAATTACCATTCTTGAAGAAATGTGTCAGGAAACCGAGCGAAGTACAATGCCTTTAAAATCGTATAGAGTCATACACCCAAAAGCAAAACTGAAAAATAACGAAATTGCGGATCTTTGTGATTGGACAAGCAAACTTGCCGAAGAACTATTGGCCAAAGCCATCAGTAAATAGGTTATATTTTTCAGCTACTAAAAAAAAATGTTTTTTATGAAAGTTCTGGTAATGTACGTTGATGAATTTGGATACACTCCGGCTCAGAAAAACTTAGACAATGCAACCGAGGTTACTGAAAGTGCAACCTTTCAAGATTCAATATTAGCTTTTATTCAAGTAGAAGAAAATGATGAAGAAAAAGATGTTAAAAGCCGCGAAAAAAAGTTGGTTAACCACCTAAAATGGACAGCACGTAAAAACAATTGTAAGCGTTTAATTCTTCACTCCTTTGCTCATTTATCTGAATCGAAAGCTTCAGTAGAATTCACAAAAGAACTTTTCGACTTAGCTGAAAAACGGCTGCAAAATGCGGAATTCATTACAGCACAAACTCCATTTGGATACTTTCTAGACCTTACAATAAAAGCCCCCGGTTTTTCGCTGGCACGTATTTGGGCAACACTTTAATTGAATAAAGATTAATGTTATTTGAATAATGTTTCCGACCAGAGCCCAAGTGCTTGTAGCTAGTGACTAAAGAATACTATCTTTGCAGCAAATTAGAGCTATGAAGTTTGAGGATTATTCCATATCGTTTGAAATAAAAAAGAACCTTGACAAACAAGGATTTCGCCGACCTACTGATATTCAGTTTAAAGCCATCCCTCCGGTATTAAAGGGAGAAGATGTTTTGGCAATTGCTCAAACGGGCACTGGAAAAACAGCAGCATTTGCGATTCCGATTATTCATAAAATCCAACAAGCCAAAAAGCACAGACGAGCTGATGGTATTAAATGTTTAGTAATGGCGCCCACACACGAGTTAGCCGAACAAATTACAGATGTTTTTAAGTCGATTGCCAACAATACTGGTGTTAAAGCCACCTACATAATTGGCGGTGTTGAGCAGGAGCCTCAAATTCAAAAATTACAAAGTGGAGTTGATATACTAGTTGCAACCCCTGGAAGATTATTCGATTTGGTAAGCCAAGGGTACATTATGTTACACAGGGTTGAAACCTTAATTTTAGATGAAGCAGACCACATGCTCGACCTTGGATTTATCAAGGACATTAACGACCTTATTCGTTTTTTACCCAACAAACGACAAACACTTTTCTTTTCAGCCACCATTAACCCAAAGATTAAAAAACTTGCTTATTCGCTGGTAAATAAACCAATCCGAATTCAAATTTCACCTAAGAATCCGGTTGCTAAAAACATTGAGCACAAGGTTGCTTATATTGAGATGGACGACAAACGAGCCTTTTTGGAAAGGCTCGTTGATGAAAATCCGGATGCAAAAATTCTCGCTTTTGTTCGAACAAAAGTTAGAGCCGAGCGCGTAAAAAAAGCAATGGCTCGTGTTGAAATTAAAGCCGACTCAATTCACAGCGATAAAGAACAAAAGGAACGTAATGCGACACTGGGTCGATTTAAGACAGGCGAATTAATGCTGCTAGTTGCTACTGATGTTAGTGCCCGTGGAATTGACATTCCCGACGTTGATTTTGTAGTAAACTACGATTTACCAGAAGTGGCAGAAAACTACGTCCACCGAGTAGGAAGAACGGGTAGAGGAAATAAAAAAGGTCAAGCGATTTCATTTTGCAGTACCGAAGAAAAAGAAATTTTGGCCGAGATTCAGGATTTCCTTGGACAGGAAATAACCGTTCTTGAAATTGAAAAACGAGATTATGTTGAAACACTAGACTTTACAAAAGACACCGATTACAACTGGAAAGGATTAATGCGTGAAAACCAACGAGAATTAAAAGCAATTAAAAAGGTTAAGAAGAAACGTAAAAAGTAATCCCTACTTTTTACGTCGTAGAAAGTTAATTTTCAATTCTCTTTATCCAAATATTTTTAAGTTCAGCACTTGTAAGCCAGGTGCAAATTCCGAATGGTTTTGAAAGATCAACTTCTGGACGTGTAGTTAATTCACGTCCAGTATAAGAAAAATCAATTAGCTTTTCCTCATCAATCCAAGCGGTAATCTTTTCCTCCGTTACGCGCAACCTAATTTCATACCAAACATTTTTATCAAATCGTTTTAAGATTTCTGTTTCATTATCAGAAGCATCTGCGCCATCAATACAGCTTAATCCAACAACAGGTCCGCCCCATCCACCAACAACTAGCGAACAAAAATCATCATTAACAGGAAAAGTCATCCCACAAAAGAAATCATTTCCAACTGTTTTGCGAGCTTCAAGGTTTACTTCGTAATTAACTGTTGGAAAGTCTTTGGTCCAGGTTATACCACTTGCGCCATCGCCCATGTTTATCACGATTTTTCCTTCCGTGACCATGATGTGACCTTCTGTTCCGAAATTGGTAATTTCCCATCCACCGAATGTATTTCCATCAAATAATACCTGCCCACCTTCAGGTGCTTGAAAAATAGGAGATTCAGGTTTTGTGATCTTTTTTTCTGCTTTCTTTTCTGACGAACATGAAACAAAACCTAATGCTACAACTATGATCAGCAGCCACAATCGAAAATTACAAATGTTCATTTTTTATTTCGAAGTTAGGGAAGAATATTTCGTTATCCAATAAATTTATAGCCCAAACCATTTACGGTTTCTTTTATTTTATTTAAACTGAACATACCACCAGTTATTTTTACTGAATTCGTTTTACTATTTACAACTACAGAACGAACACCTTTTAAAGCCTCAAGATTCCTTTTTACATTTGCTTCACAATGAGAACAAGTCATTCCTTCAACCTTTATAGTAACTCCTTTTGCTACTTCCATTTTTCTATTCTTATGTGCTTTTTGCAAAATGTAGCCTAAGGGTATTAAAATCAACAAAACTAAGGCGGAAGCAAGCTGCAACCAAAATGGCAACATTTGATGCTCACCATCTCCATGAATGTGCATGATTTTGCTTAAAATAAAATCGGCGGGAATAAGCCAATTAGTTAGCAAGCCAAAAACAATTGCCCCAATAATAATGGTAGACAAATAAATAATTAAAGATTTTCGCCCCATGGTTTTTCCTAAAACAGTAATCGTAGCCACATTAGTTGCAGGCCCCGCCATTAAAAAGACGAGTGCTGCTCCTGGCGAAACACCTTTTAGTAAAAGCACTGCAGCAATAGGAATAGAACCTGTTGCACAAATATAAATAGGCACCGAAGCCAAAAGAATAACCAGAATTTCAACAAGACCCAGTCCTTGAAAACGACTAAAAAAATCGTTCGGTAAAACAACTGCAATTAAAGCTGCAGCCAAAAACCCAATGACCAACCATTTGGCAATATCTTGCAGCAACTCTACAAAAGCATAATTTGCAACCTGGATAACAGAATGTCTTTTATCCATATCGGATTCTGTACAATCACAATTTTCCTCACAATTCTCAGTGCCATCAACAGCAGCAACATCAAGCTTAAAGTTTGCAAAAGGAGAAATTGGTTTTACTTTTTCCTTTACAAACAGATTGGTTAAAACACCTCCAGCCACGCCAGTAACAAAAGCCACAATTGGCCTTAAAACTGCAAATGGCCAACCTAACATCGAGTAGGTTGCAAAAATAGAATCGACGCCGGTTTGCGGAGTTGAAATTAGAAATGAGTTGGTTGCACCTTTTGATGCTCCATTTTTATGAAACGAAATTCCGGTGGGAATTACACCACAAGAACATAAAGGCATCGGAATTCCCAGTAATGAACCATTTAAAGCCGATTTGAAATCAGCTTTACCCAGGTATTTATCGATATGTTTTTGAGGAAAATAAACCTTTAACAAGCCGGCAAATAATAAGCCAAGCAAAAGCCAGGGAGCCATTTCCAACAATAAAAACCACAATTCATCAATATATTTCTGAATATAATCCAACATAAAATCTAACTTTAAATAAAAACAAATATTTTAACTGCTTGTTTCTGCACAGAAGACATATTTACTTCCGATTTACTTTTGAGCGAAAGTAATAAGATTTGAAAAGCTATTGGATCTAAAAGAAGGAAATGAGATTTTTATTACGATTAAACACGGGGAACACAAAAAAGAGATTTATTCTATTCAATAATTTAAAAACAAAAAAAGCTGTTCCATATACACAGAACAGCTTTTCTCAACTATTGTAAGTTTGACTATTTTCCGTCCATTTCTAAAATTTTAAATTCAGTACGACGGTTCTTTCTGTGGTCTGCTTCAGAACACTTAACGCCATCATCACATTCGTTCACCAATTCTGTTTCACCATAACCTTTAGCAATTATTCTACCTTCAGCAATACCCTTACCTATAATGTATCCAATTGCTGAATCAGAACGTTTCTGACTTAATATTTTATTGTATGGGTCACTACCTCTACAGTCTGTATGCGAACCAAGTTCAACTTTCCAGCTTGGATTATCATTCATCACCTTCACTAATTTATCCAACTCAATTTTCGATTCAGGAAGAATATCCCATTTGTCGAAATCGTAATAAATATTGTCCATAACGAACTTCTGACCAACCACAACCTTCTCTACATAGAGTGTTTCCCTTATCACACCAAATGGTTTACCTACGGTTGAAATAGTTTTCGAATCGTTCATGTAGCCTTCCATGTTTGTTTTAACGATGTAGCTTTTTTCTTTCTCCAAATCTCTTTTAAAGATCAAGCCTGCAATGGTTAACAAAGCATCTCCAAAACCAATTTTCGCATCGCGAATCTGTTCGTTTGTATTTCTATCTCTTACGATTAACTCGAGTTCATGTTTTCCTTGAGGAATTTTTTCGATAAGTACTTTGTAAATATCGTCATCACCAACTCCTCCTTCTCTATTCGAGGTAAAATACCCCACTTCTTCTTTCTTATGTATTATAAATCCGAAATCATCGGCTTCTGAATTCAATTGCTCAATTTCAGTAATTGCGGTCATATTTTTACCAAACATTCCAACATGGTACAAGTCCAAATCATCAGTTTCTTTTCTACCATTCGATGCAAATATCAGCATCTTGTCTTTATATATGAATGGAAACATTTCGTTTTCGACAGTATTAATCTTATCTCCAAGATTAATCATATCTCCCCATACTCCATTTTTTCTAACAGTCATATAAATATCAGTTCCACCGATACCTTTTTCAGGTATGTCTGAAACAAAATACAAGGTATCACCCGATGACGTAACAGAAGGATGACCAACGGAATAATCAGGACTATTGAATGGAAGTTCACCTGTTTTTGTCCATTTACCATCCACTTTTTCACCAATAAATATTTTTAGTTTCACATCAAGCGCTTGGTAGGCTTTATTTGTTCCTCTGGGAGCAGGATTCTCAAAGTTACTTATGGTTACAAATATTTCACCCGTTTTTTCACAATAAGAAACCGGTCCAACATGATAGCCTTCACTTTGATCTGCTAGTCGAACTGACCTCGATCCAACCACGTTTCCGGTTGCATCGACATTTGAAGTAAATACGTCGTAATTAATTTTCTTTTTCTTTCCTTTGGATAGCTTTTCAAGTTCCTCATCGGTATATGATGAATGATATAACTCATCTCCGACAAAAGCTGGACCAAAATCACTTTCAACAGTATTGAGGTCCGTTTTCTCAACTTGCAACTTTACCATCTTCTCAAAGTATACACATTTATTTTGTGCAACTAACATAATTGGAAGAATACCCAATAGAATAAGTATTACTTTTTTCATAATATCTGAATTTAGGATTTTTGTAAAACATTAATTATACCAAATATTAAGAAACATGTATATGCTCTTAATATGACCCTTATTTTACCGCATGCAACATTTCTGATTGCATTTAGGTTCACCAAGTTAGCTCATTTTACTTAATTAGTCAAGCTCTTTTTGTAAGTAACACCACATTTTCGACGTGATGGGTGTGTGGGAACATGTCAACAGGACATATTTTCTCAATTTGGTAAAATTCGTCCAAAATTGCGATATCTCGAGCCTGAGTTGCAGGGTTACAACTAACATAAACTATTTTATTTGGAGCTACTTTTAAAATGGTATTAATTACATCGGCATGCATTCCTGCTCGAGGAGGATCTGTTATAATTACTTCCGGCTTGCCATGCTTACGAACAAAGTCTTCGTTAAGCACATCTTTCATGTCACCAGCAAAAAAAGACGTATTCGTAATTCCGTTTAGTTGCGAATTTACTTTTGCATCTTCAATAGCCTCGGGAACATATTCAATCCCAACCACCTTTTTTGCACTCCTTGCCACAAAATTTGCAATCGTTCCTGTGCCTGTATAAAGATCATAAACTGTTTCTGTTCCATCCAATTCAGCAAAATCGCGGGTTACCTTGTATAAAGTATAAGCTTGCTCCGAATTTGTTTGGTAAAAACTTTTTGCGCCTATTTTAAACTTCAGTCCCTCCATTTCTTCCAAAATGTATTCTCTTCCGTTAAAGACCTCGATTTTTTGATCGGTTATTGTATCATTTCCTTTTGTGTTAATTACATATAGCAGCGAGGTAATCTCAGGAAACTCATTTTTAACAGCTTCTAATAAAGCCGTTCGCTTACTTTCATCCTCGTGGTAAAAAGTTATGATAAGCATATTTTCCCCCGTAGAACTCGTGCGCAGTATTAAGGTGCGTAAGAAACCTGTTTGTGCTCGAATATCGAAAAACGCTAGTCCATTATCAATTGCGTACTCATAGATAAAGTTTCTTATTTTATTCGAAGGTTCAGGTTGCAACCAACATTTAGTGATGTTAATTACTTTATCAAATAAACCTGGCACATGAAAACCTAGTGCATCGGGTTTTTCAATCTCATTTCCGGCTTCTACTTCATCAAATGTTAGCCACCGTTTATTCGAAAATGTAAATTCTAGCTTATTTCTATAAAACGTGTTTTCTTTAGAACCAAGTATTGGCATAATTTCAGGAATTTCAACTTTCCCTATTCTTAAAAGTTGATCCTTCACCTGTTTTTGTTTGTAAAACAATTGTTTATCGTAAGGCAACATTTGCCATTTACATCCACCACAAGTTCCAAAGTGTTCGCAAAATGCATCAACTCGATCATTGCTATACTCTTTATACTCCTTTATAAAAGCTTCCTGAAAGCGTTTGCGTTTTTTTGTAACCTGTAAATCAACCACATCGCCAGGAATTGCCATTTTTGTAAATACTACCATTTCGCCTACTTTGGCAACAGCTTTTCCCTCAGCACCTATGTCTTCAATTTTTACATTCTCGTAAAAAGGTTTTTTTCTATTTCTAGCCACGTTCAATAATTTTGCTGCAAATATAACTCATTATTATACATTCACCTACCCCACCAACGAACCACATTCCCAAATAAATTCAAAGCTTCCCATTGTGGGAAAATAAAGTCACATTGCCTGTACAAAAGTGTTTTATGTTTTATATAACTTTTCTAAGAATTTCTATTCCCTATATTTGCTCTTGATTTAATGGTTGGTTTTATTTTCAATAAGTAAAACTTAAAAGGGGGAAGCGACTTCTGTATTTATGATTGGTTTTGTGTTTAGGGGTTTGTAAATTATCAATCATCTTCAAAAAGCGTCCATAGAGCTTTCCCCTTCCTTTTTTTACCCGTAAGGGTATTTTTTTTGCCCAAAATTCTAACTTTCTAGTCTTCCTTTAATAATTATCTTTGCGCTTCTATTTTTATTGAATATGATTTCATTAGATAAAATAAACCTGAGTTTTGGTGGCTTCGAACTATTTAAAGAGATTAGCTTTTTAATTAATCCTAAAGACAGGATTGGGCTAATTGGAAAAAATGGTGCTGGAAAAACAACATTGCTTAAAATTATTACGGGCCAAGAAAATCAAACTGCAGGAAGTGTGGGGATTCCCAAAGATGTTTCAATTGGCTACTTGCCTCAGCAAATGAAAATTGTTGACTCCAGAACTTTAAAAGAAGAAGCTACTCTGGCATTTGAGGAGCTAATTGAGCTGGAAAAGAAAATTGCCAAATTAAATACGGAAATTGCTGAAAGTAACGATTACCACGCTGAAGAATATCTAAAAAAGCTGGACTTGGTAACTGAATTAAATGAACGTTACCAAATGTTGGGGGGCGATAATTACGAAGCCGAGTTGGAGCAAACCATACTTGGGCTTGGATTTGAAAGAAGCGATTTCAATCGAATGACCTCTGAATTTAGTGGAGGATGGCGTATGCGTGTGGAGCTGGTAAAACTTCTTTTACGTAAACCCGATGTTTTTCTTTTGGATGAGCCTACCAACCATCTCGATATTGAATCTATTCAGTGGCTGGAAGATTTCCTAAAAACATATTCAGG
The DNA here is from genome assembly GCA_030595485.1 of Draconibacterium sp. Lineage (GTDB taxonomy): Bacteria > Bacteroidota > Bacteroidia > Bacteroidales > Prolixibacteraceae > Draconibacterium. The sequence goes on along the minus strand of JAUVDE010000001.1, from coordinate 9,827 downwards.
TGCTGTTGTTTTGGTTTCACACGATCGTACCTTCCTGGATGCTGTGGGTAACCGAACCATTGAAATTTCGCTGGGAAAAATTACTGACCAACGTATGAACTACTCAAAGTTTATTGTTTGGAAAGAGGAACAAAAGGAAGTGCAACTAGCCGCCTACCGTAACCAGCAAAAGATGATTGAGGATACCGAACGTTTTATTGAACGTTTCAGGTACAAAGCGAGCAAAGCAGTGCAAGTTCAGTCGAGGGTAAAGCAGCTGAACAGACTGGATAGACTAGAAATTGAAGAGGAAGATAACTCAGCATTAAAATTAAACTTCCCTCCCCCTCCTCGTTCGGGTAAAGTTGTTGTAGAAGCTAAACACATAAGCAAATCATATGGTACTCTCGAGGTATTAAAAGATGTAGACCTTACCATTGAAAATGGGGAAAAAGTAGCTTTTATTGGTCGAAACGGAGAAGGTAAAACCACGCTTGCCCGAATTATAATGGACGAGCTGCAACATGAAGGCAGCTTGACACTTGGGCATAATGTTAAAGTGGGTTATTTTGCACAAAACCAAGCACAACTTTTAAATGAAGAACTAACCATTTTTGAAACGATTGACCAAATTGCCATTGGTGATATTCGCACAAGAATAAGAGATATTTTGGCCGCTTTTCTTTTCCGAGGAGAAGACATTGACAAAAAAGTTAAGGTATTAAGTGGCGGAGAAAAGTCAAGACTGGCAATGATTCGTTTGATGCTGGAACCGGTTAACTTTCTGATATTAGATGAGCCAACCAACCATTTGGATATGCGCTCGAAAGAAATTCTAAAAAATGCTTTGGCTAATTTCCCCGGAACTGTTTTGGTGGTTTCGCACGACCGCGATTTCCTCGACGGATTAATAAATTGTATTTACGAGTTTCGAAATAAAAAAGCAAGACAACACCTTGGTGGGATTTTCGATTTCCTTTATCGTAAAAAAATGGAATCGCTGAAAGAGCTGGAAGCAAAAAAAGGAGCGGCAAGAACAACAAAACAAGAAAGTAAGGTAAAATCAACAAATGAGCTTACCTTTGAAGAGCGAAAAGAAGTGAATCGTACGATTTCGCGTTTGGAGAAAAAAGTAATTCAAACAGAAGAGGAAATTGCCAAACTTGAAGAAGAAATTGAGGCAATCGACAAACAATTGTCATCATCAGTTGAACTGGAAGACCACTCTATTTTTGAAAATTACGATAAACGAAAAGCCGATTTAGAGCAAACAATGCACGATTGGGCACACACACACGAAGAACTTGAAAATTGGAAACTAAAAAAAACCTGGTAATGACAAACAACGAAGATTTTATATTTGGAACACGAGCTGTAATTGAAGCTATAAAAAAAGGAAAAACAGTAGAAAAGGTACTAATAAAAAAGGGACTTTCGAATGAGTTGTTTCAAGAGTTGCACCAGTTGATAAAAGAGAATGACATTGTAACTCAATATGTTCCGGTTGAAAAGATTAATCGTGTTACCCGAAAAAATCACCAGGGCGTTTTGGCTTTTATTTCGCCAGTTGAATTCGACAATATTGAAAATGTGCTTCCGGGCATTTACGAAGAAGGTAAAACTCCATTAATCCTTATTCTTGACCAAATTACAGATGTGCGTAATTTTGGAGCCATCACCCGTTCTGCAGAATGTGCAGGCGTACATGCCATTGTAATTCCGGAAAAAGGAATGGCGCGAATTGGTGCAGATGCCATAAAAACTTCGGCAGGAGCTATTCACCATATACCTATTTGTAGAGTAAAGAACATTACCGATACGGTTAGCTTTTTGCAAGCTTCGGGCATATTTGTTGTCGCAGCAAGCGAAAAGGGAAATAAATTATATACTCAGGCCAATTTAACAATGCCTTTAGGTATAGTTATGGGTTCTGAAGATACAGGTATTTCAAATCAGATTTTGCGTATTGCCGATGAGCAATTACAAATTCCAATTCTTGGAGAAATAGGTTCTTTAAATGTTTCGGTATCGGCAGCCCTGATGATATACGAGGCTATCCGACAACGTAACTAAGCGTTTACCGGAATTGTTCTTTTGAATGATTCTTCCAGAGAAATAAAAGTCTCGGTACTTGCAATGCCCTGAATTTTCTGAATCTTACCACTTAGGATATTTTTCAGGTGTTCGTTGTCTTTTGCATATACTTTAACAAAAATTGCATACTGACCTGTGGTATAATGACATTCCACAATCTCCAGAATCTTTTCCAGCTCTTTTACTACTTCAGTAAAAAGGCCACCTTTATCCAGAAAAATACCTATGTAAGTGCAGGTTTTAAATTCAACTTTTTTAGGATTAATGTGATAACCGGAACCAACAATAACTTCTAAATCTACCATTCTATTAACACGTTGATGAACTGCCGCTCGTGAGATCCCCACTTCTTTAGCTACATCTTTAAAAGGTATACGTGCATTTTTTGTAATAATATCTAAAATCTTTAAATCCCAGTCATCCAAATTATTCCTCAAAGTCATATCTTACAATTTTCTACCAAAATTATCAAAAAACTAACATTAATTCAAGTTTTAGAAAGGCAATTACATAGAAAGTAACAAAATGAAAACAATACTGGCAAACCTAGTTCCAATGCCGCAATCTTTATCAATCTGTTAAGTATTATTCATTTTATCTTTCTTTTTTCCACATTAAACCTAAATAAAACAATATATTCATACATTCAACTCGAATTAATAACAGACAGTAAGTAAACTCTAGTTTATTTAAATATAAATAGCTTATTACAATGGCATTGTTTTAAGCTATTAAAAACGACAGACAAATGAAAAAGACATTAAGTTGGTGGCTTATTTTAGCCCTATTGGTAATTGTTGCCTTCGTAGGCCTTTTTATTCCTACCGGACTTGGCGAGCAAGATTTTTCAAACATAGATACAGGAGATACTGCCTGGATGTTAACAGCAACTGGCCTTGTGCTTTTAATGACTCCAGGACTTGCGTTTTTTTACGGAGGAATGGCACAACCACGTAACATCATTTCAACCATGCTACAGAGTTTTATTGCCATGGGAATAGTAAGTGTACTTTGGGTTGTTGTTGGGTTTAGCATTGCATTTGGAGAAAGTATTGGCCCCGACGGCTTTGGTTTATTTGGAAACCCCTTCACCTATTTCATGTTCAAAGGCGTTGGTGGCGGAACCCACCCCGACTTTGCACCAACCTTCCCATTTGCAATATTTGCAATGTTCCAACTTAAATTTGCCATAATTACCCCAGCACTTATTACTGGGTCCTTTGCCGGAAGAGTTCGTTTTAGAGCCTATATGCTATTTATGGTACTGTTTATTGTATTTATATACGCCCCACTAGCCCATTGGACCTGGCACCCAAATGGATTCTTAAGAAATTGGGGAGTACTTGACTTTGCCGGTGGTACCGTTGTTCACATGTCTGCAGGTTTTGCGGCTTTAGCAGGTGCCATTTTCTTAGGCAGAAGAAAAGATGCCAGCAAAGAATTTAAGCCTGCCAATATTCCTTATATATTATTAGGAGCTGGTATGCTTTGGTTTGGTTGGTTTGGATTCAATGCAGGTTCAGCCTTGGCAGCCGATGCGGTTGCAGCTACTGCTCTCGTAAATACGAATACTGCATCAGCAGCAGCCATGTTAACCTGGATTTTCTTCGATGCAGCTCAAGGACGAAAACCTTCGGCAGTTGGTGCATCTATTGGACTGGTAGTTGGGTTGGTTGCAATTACTCCTGCTGCCGGATTTGTAAATATTGGCTCAAGTGTTTTTATTGGAGTCATTGCTGCCATTGTTAGTAATTATTCCATTACACTTCGTTCCAAATCGCGTTTAGATGATACTCTAGATGTATTTCCTGCACACGGAATGGGTGGAATTGTTGGTATGCTTGCCACTGCAGTTTTTGCCAACGAAGTAGGACTTATTCACGGTGAAATCACGACTTTCCTTTATCACTTATTGGCACTTGTAATTGTTGGCATCTTTACATTCGGAGGTTCAATGTTAATGTATAAAATTACCGATATGATTGTTCCGATGCGTATTTCACCGCATGGAGAGAAGATTGGTTTGGACATGAGCCAACACAACGAATCGTATAACATTGCTTATTCCAACGAAAACAGTTAAAACGAATAAAATGAGATAAAAAAAAGCCGGTTTAAAACCGGCTTTTTTATTTGATAGGAACTTGTCGTTTAAAATCCATTTCAAGCGATATAAACGTTTCGGTTCGTGCAATCCCTTCAATATCCTGAAGTTCTTCGTCGATTAAACGTTTTAAATGCTTATTGGTTTTTGTTTGAATTTTCGCAAAGATGGCATAAGCACCAGTGGTGTAATGACACTCTACAATTTCTGGAATTTTACGTAAAGCTTCGGCAACCTGTGCATGATATTTTGCCTTATCTAAGTAAATCCCCATGTAAGCACAAGTATTGTAACCCAGCTTCTGCGGGCTCACAATAAATTCACTTCCATGAACAACACCAATATTCAATAATCGCTGTACCCTTTGGTGAATTGCAGCTCCTGAAACTCCGCACTCGCGAGCAACTTCAAGAAAAGGAATTCGGGCATTTTTTGTAATTAATTTGAGTATTTTTTCATCCAACTGGTCAATAGCAGCTGGTTTTTCTTCTAAATAATCGTCAGTCTTCATTATTCTATTTCTCTGTTAGTTTCAATTTCGAGCACAAATGTATATAAAAACCATAATTATTAAGCTGAGATGCTTAAAAACATATAAATTGTTACGATCTGTAAGAAGATGGAAGTTTACCAAATGTATTTAATCTAATCCAATAATCACCTTTTTGACGCAATTATTGCAATATCGGCACCTGTTGGCTCCTGAAATACTCTTAATTCAAACTCGGGAACAACCGCAAAAATATGATCAAAAATATCTGACTGAATAGCTTCGTAGTTTGCCCACTCCTGGTCGTTACTAAAAACATAGATTTCAATGGGCAAACCTTTCCCCATTGGCTGCAACTGACGAACCAAAAAAGTCATACTATTGTGTACATTCGGATGTTGATGTAAGTACACCTCAAGATATTTCCTAAAAATACCCACATTCGTTTGATGGCGTCCACTAATATAATCCCCTTCAGTTAAATTTTTGTTTTTGTTGTACTCGCTTAATTCTTTTTCTTTTTGAATTACGTAATCACGAATTAACTCAAACTTCTCGAAACGATTGAGCATTTGCGAATCGCAAAATTTGATTGAGTTGGTATCAATCGCAACCGAACGTTTAATTCTACGTCCGCCTGATTCTTCCATTCCTTTCCAATTGTTAAACGATTCGGATACAAGTGCATATGTTGGTATTGTTGAAATAGTTTTATCCCAATTCTGTATTTTTACAGTATTCAAAGTAATATCCAAAACTGTTCCATCGGCACCATGGCTTTTCATTTCAATCCAATCGCCAATTTTCACCATATTATTTGCCGACAACTGTATAGAAGCCACAAAACCAAGAATTGTATCTTTAAACACCAAAAGCAGAACTGCCGCCATAGTTCCCAGCCATGTTAACAAAAAAGTAGGGTTTCGATTAAGTAAAGCAGCAATTATCATTATTGCTGCCATAAAATAAACGAGTATTTTTAGCAACTGAACATACCCTCTTATTGGCCGATGATGCGAATATTCGGTTGTATTATAAATCTCCGTTCCGGCATTCAGTACCGAATTTGCCACAAAAACAAGAATTAATGTAAAGTATACTCTGGCTATTTTAAGTAAGAATCCTGTTAGTTCAAAATAATGATTGGCGGATAGCGTTGCAATCAAGCCAGCCTGAGTAGGATCATCTAAATCTGGCATAATTTCAGGCAACGAGAAATCGGCAGTGTAAAAAAGGATAAAGGCAGGCACTAAGTGCGACAAGCCTCTAAATACTTTATTTTTAACAAGAATATCGTCCCATTCAGTTTTTGTACGTTTAGCAATTCGAGTTACAATTCGCAATAATATTTGCCGTGTTAAAAAATGTGCGAGCAAGGCTACAATTACAATTAATACAATACATACAAATGCTGCCAAAGGCTTTGCAAAAGAATCCATCCCCGCGAATCCACGAATATAATCCAGTAAGAATTTATAAATAGTACTCATACTTTTATTTGCTAATATTTCTTATTTTCAGCCAAAAATAATAAATGCTCATAAAATGAAGCTGAACTTTGTATTAATTCTTTTAATTCTGCCGTTTTTAACATTTGCTCAAGTAGATTACAATTCATATTTCAAGAATAAATCCTTTCGATTTGATTTTCTTTTGGGCGGAAACAGCGATGAAGTTGTTGTTTATCCACAAGAAATGAAACAGGAAGCTTTTTGGGCTGGATCTAAAAATAACCTAATCGATACATTCAATTATGGAAGTTACCGTTTTCGTATATTCGATTCAAAATCCGACAGTTTGATTTTCAGCAAAGGATTTAGTACCCTTTTTCAGGAATGGCAAACAACAGCCGAAGCAAAAACGCTCAACAAAACTTTTTACCAAGCTGCTATTTTCCCTTTTCCCAAGAAGAATGTACGATTGGAAATTGAAGCACGCCAATGGGACGGCAATTTTAAAACCTTGTACCAAACCGAAATCAACCCGAAAGATTACTTCATTTTAAAAGAAGCCAATGCCGACTACGAGATATTTGACATTGTGAAAAATGGTAACCCTGAAAAGAAAGTAGACTTGGTAATTTTAGCTGAAGGTTACAGCACTTTTGAAAAAGAGAAATTTATTGAAGATGCCAAGCGAGTTTCAGGCTACCTATTTGAAGAGGAACCCTTTAAATCGGAGCAAGAAAAATTTAATATAAAAGCAGTCTTTACTCCTTCTGCAGAATCAGGAACCGATGTTCCGGGAGAAAACATTTATAAAAATACTCATTTCAACTCGAAGTTCTACACCTTTGATGTGCCACGCTACCTGACAACCTACGATATGAAATCGGTTTACGATGTGGCCTCGGCTGCGCCATACGACCATATTTATGTTTTAGTAAATACCGAAAGATATGGAGGTGGCGGATTTTACAATTTTTTATCGGTGTGCACATCGGATAATGAACTTACCAAAGAAGTTTTTGTACACGAATTTGGGCATGGTTTTGCCGGCTTGGGCGATGAATATTACAATTCATCAGTGGCCTATGAAGATTTTTACAACCTTGAAATTGAACCCTGGGAACCAAACTTAACAACCAATGTTGATTTCGAAAAGAAATGGAAATCAATGATTGAAGAATCAACTCCTATTCCAACTCCACGAAAAGAGAAATACAAAAATTCAGTTGGAGTTTTCGAAGGTGGTGGTTACATGGATAAAGGGATTTATAGTCCGGCTATTGACTGCCGAATGAAAAGCAACGTAGCAAATGGATTTTGCCCAGTGTGTGAAGAATCAATACGAAAAGTGATAAAATTCTATTCAGAATAAAAAACAAAAAGCAAAAAAAAGCGACAATGAAATTCAATGTCGCTTTTTCAGTTTTTAGAAATCCTTACTCTTTCTCCATCAACTTATTAGTAACTGTGTAGGCTACGATTAAGCCTACTCCGCCGCAAATTAGTATGGCAGTAAAAAATGCTACTACTTCGTTTATTACTGTCGAGAGTCCGAAACCAGCTACAACACCCATTCCAATTGCTACTAAAAAAATCCCCCACTTTACTAGTGCCAGTTGCGAACATGCTCCTTTAAAAATGCCAGCATCCATTCCTTTTTCAACTAAGGCTAAACGTTCTTTGGTTCTTGTTGTCCAGTAAACATACAAAATAGCGAAAAGTGCTAAAAAAAATCCGATTGGTACAAATATTCCTTCCATGATATTAAATTTTAAAATGTTTCTAATTTTTGTTATCGCTCTTTTGACGCAACTTTAGTTTATCGGTTACACTTTATCAAACTTAATTTTCAGAAATATTCATTTTATCATCTTTGACATTTATTAATATATAAGAAAGAAGAGTATAATTTTTTCTTCGTAATTTGTAACCACAAACATTTTCTTACGTCAAAAGGACAGATGGAGCAAAAAGACGATATCTATTATATAGAAAAAGTAAAGGCTGGGCAAACCAATTACTTTTCATATATCGTGGAACAATATCAAGATATTGTATTTTCAATTGCTCTAAAAGTTCTTAAAAATCGTACAGATGCCGAGGAAATGGCACAGGAAAGTTTTATAAAAGCCTATAAGTCGTTACACACTTTTAAAGGAAGTGCAAAATTCTCCACCTGGCTTTACCGGATTACATACAATAACTGTATTTCGGAAGTAAGGAAACGAAAAATACATTTTGCATCGACTGACGACATAGAAATAAGAGATGAAACTACTGAATTAAATCTGGATGGCATTCCAGAAGAGAATCGTGCACAAGCCGTAAAAAAGGCGTTAGCGAAACTTCCCGAAGAGGAATACACATTGGTTCTGCTCTATTATTTCGAAGAACAATCGATTGAAGAAATAAGCAGGGTCACCAGACTCTCGGAAAGTAATACGAAGGTTAAATTGTTCAGGGCACGCAAAAAGCTCTATTCAATTTTAAGCGAAATGATGAAAGACGAGTTATACACCATATTATGAACGAGCTAGAAGACATAAAATTAAAAGCATTATTACAGGGAATGAAACTTGACTCTCCTGAGCCAAATTTCTCGGTAAGGGTGATGAATAAAATCTTTGAAGAAAGTACCGCTTTGGAAAGAATTAAGTCGGAAAAGGTTTTAGGAAAGGGATTTTGGATTATTATGATACTATTTATTGCCTTGCTAGCAATGGTTTTTTTCATGCAAAACACAGGCACTCAACCCGATGGTCAGTTACAAAGCATATTACCTAAGATGAATAGTGGAGTATTGGAAAGTTACGACTCATTTTTTAGTAAACTGGGAAGTCTTCCTTTGGCCGTAGGTGCAATTATGGCAGCTTTTTCAGTGCTAATTTTTCTCGACCGTTTTATTAGCTCAAACAGTAAAGTATTTGCATATTAACCTGAGTTTGATTAAAAATAAAATCAAGGCAGTCCCGTCTCAAAAAGTCGGGACTTTTTTATTCGTATTGTTTCAAAATCCCTTTCATTATTAAAAACTGCGCTGCAATATAAGTGCCCATAATAAAAAGTCCTTCAAAAGGAATAGGCACGAGGAAACGATTTATAGCAATCATTGAATCGGAAGCCACAAAAAGTAAGGAGCCTGCAAACACCAATGAAAAACTTAAAGGATGTCCATTTCCATATCGATTTAAGGCCATTGCCGACATAATTAAAATGGCAACCATATAAATAAAAATGGCAACTTTTAATACGGCATCTAATTGATTAAAAAGAAGAATATAAATGATCAAGCCAAAGGCAATGTATAGAATCAGCCATACCGGTTTCTTTTTCAGAAATGGCTTTTTACCCGAAATATTTATGGTACGAAGAAATAGGAATGCATAAAGCATCTGTGCCACCAAAAACGAAGCAATTCCTAAAACAAAGTAGATAAAATCGGCAGAAAATAGCATAAATAAATCGCCAAACCACGAAAACAAAAAACCAAATCCCGCTAGTTTAAGCACCTTTTTATCTAATCCCTTCGAGTGTGCAATAAAATAGCCACCAATCCAAATTAACAGCAAAGGTTTCGCAATGTGGTCCAACTGAGTATTTTGCAAGAATTCACCAACTAAATCGGCTATTACAATGATCGCAAAAATAAAATGGAGTAAAATCTTTTTCATTTATTTGAATAATTCAATTTTATAAAATTAAGATTATTCCA
>JAUVDE010000047.1 GCA_030595485.1 Draconibacterium sp. | reverse complement strand
AAAAGCAATTACCAGCACACACGCTACTACAATTCCGAAAGTAATTTTTGTAATTGCTAATTTTGAAGATTTTATTTTTGACATCATTTTAATACGATTTTTAATTAATGAATAATTGAAACTGTTTGCCATAACCAACTGTCCACCAGCAAACTGATTTAATAATAATTTTTTATAATATCCACGGTTTACACCGAAAACAAGCACTGCCTTGTCGGCAAGGAATTCATGATTTTCGCGAATAACACGCTTTAGCATCCACATAAAAGGGTTAAACCACTGAAAAGCAGTCATGATTTCCAGAATTAATACATCGAAAGTATGACCTTGTTTTATGTGTTCCAGTTCGTGCGCCACAATACGTTCGTAGCCCACTTCTTTACGTTTTTCAGGATTAATAAAAACATAACTCAAAAAAGAAAAAGGGCTAAAGCCTTTATCAATGGAAACAAATTTTACGCCGCCAACTTGTTTCACCGGGTTTCGGTAAACGAGTATTGCTATTTGTGCCAAACGAAAAAATAATCGGGAAAAGAAAAATAGAAGCCCAAACAAATAAATATATATTATTAAACGATTTGAGCTAATACTTTGCACCACGGTACCCGAAAGATCTTGTCCATAAATAGTTACCGATTCCATTAGATTTTGGTATGGAGTTACGGTGACCTCGGCCAGCATAATCGATTTTGGCTCGTAAATTCTAAATTTAAGAAATGGCAGAAGGATTGAAAAGGCAACGGAAATGAGCAGGAAAATTCGGTTAAGCCTGAAGAATGTTTCTTTACGCAAAAACAAGATGTAGATTAACGAGAGTATCGCTAAACTCACCCCCGACTCCAGGATAAAATTAACTAAATTGTTCATCGTCGTTTAATTTTTCATTTTGCATATCGCGTTTCACATCTTTCATTAGTTCGTCCATGTCTAACAAACTCATGTTATCTTCTTTTGCAAAAAACGAAACCATTTCCTGGAACGACCCGCTGAAATAGTTACGCATAAAATTCTTCATAAACGAGCGCGTGTAATCTTTGCGTGTAATTTGCGGAAAATATTCGTGTGTTTTGCCGTAGGCATTGTGCCCCACAAAACCTTTTTTCTCTAAAATTCGAATAATGGTAGAAACCGTGTTGTAGGCAGGTTTTGGAATTGACATTTGCTCAATGATATCTTTAACAAATGCTTTTTCTAGCTTCCAGAGCAACTGCATCACCTGCTCTTCTGCTTTTGTAAGTTCCTTCATTTTTATCGATTTATAACGAATTAATTTTCAGACTTGAATATTACAAAAATCATACCTAAATACTTAGTTTCAGAACTATTTACTTAGGTATGATTAATAATTTTTAAGATTTCTATTCGGTTTTACTAATTTAAAGCAAAATTAATAGGAACTGTGTATGCAACTTTTACGGCTTTTCCATCTTGTTTTCCAGGAGCCCACGTTGGCATTGAACTTACCACGCGAAGTGCCTCTTTGTCCAGCGAAGGGTCTACGCCTCGCGCAATTTTCACCGCTGTACTAGAACCATCAACATCAACTACAAAAGTTACATAAACCTTACCCTGTATTCCATTCTTTTTCGCCACTTCGGGGTAGTTTACATTTTCGGCAATGTATTTCCGTAAAGCTGAATCACCTCCCGGATATACTGGCATTTCTTCAACTATCATATATACATCGCCGTTCTTTTTTGCTACTGTACTTTTAGTTTTACTTGAAGATTTTCCACCGTCGAGTGCAAAATTTATCGGAACGGTATACGAAACTTTTACTGCTGTTCCTCTTTGTGTTCCTGGCTTCCAGGTTTTATCCAAAGAATTTACAACCCGCAATGCTTCTTTGTCTAAAGCAGGATCAACGCCTCTGGCAATTTTTGAACTTGAAATTTTACCTTCCTCATTCACTATAAAAGTCACGTAAACTTTTCCTTGAATCCCATTCTTTTTAGCCGACTCAGGATACGTTACCAACTTGGCAATATCAACACGAATCTGTTCCTGACCTCCAGGATATTCGGGCATATTTTCTACAACAAAAAATATGTCTTCATTTTTCTTACTTTCCTGGGCACTTCCGTTTAGGGCAAATACCGAGAATAAAAATAGCGCTGGAACTAACTTTTTTAAAACTCTCATTTTTCTTTATTTTTAATTGTATATTTCTATTGCAGTTGAAATGATATTTGAGCATTGTAAAACACCTTAACCGGTTTGCCACGTTGTTTGCCGGGTTTAAAATCTGGTAAACTGTTTACTACTCTAAGTGCTTCTTTATCAAGCGATACATCAACCCCACGCAAAATCTGTGCATTGCTAACTACACCTTGTTCATTTACAACAAACTTTACATAAACTTTTCCCTGAATTCCATTTTCCTGTGCAATTACCGGGTACTTTACATTGTCGCTAATGTACTTGTACAAGGCACGTGTACCACCAGGAAATTCGGCCGGATCTTCAACGATTATGAAGATTTTATCGAAATCCTCCTCTTCCTCTTCTGTAGTTTCAATTACTGGCTGAACGTCAATTACGGTTGCATCATCTGCCTCAGAATCTTCAATCTCCAACTCATCTTCAATTTCAACATCGTCATCAACAATATTTAATACTTCTACAACTTTCGGAGGTGGCGGCGGCGGTGGAGGTTTTACTTCCTGCTCTCGCGTAATGGGTATTATCTCCTCCTCTACTTCCATCGACTCAATACTTCCTAATGATGCAGCTTTACCTGGTTTTGTTGTCCACTCAAATGCTAATAATGTTACACCTAAAGCAACAACTAATCCAAATAACAGGAAGGTGTTTCGTTTTCCTTCCAAATCTGATTTTAACGATTTTTTTAGTTCCATGACTTTCTAAGATTACTGGTTAATACTTGTTTGAATTACCGTTCAACAAGCGCCAAATACCTGCTTCGTTTCAGCTATCTTTTATTATCATGATTATGGAAACAAATATATAACTAATATCTTAGTTATCAAACTAAAACTTTAGTTTATCATACAACACACATCCATACCAGCTGTATATCTGCATATTACACAACTAAATAATTAGTTTGAAATAGCTAAGACAAAATGGTTTGAGGGGTAGTTACGGAAAGTTTGGTATTAAACTGTATGACAATTATTCGATTATGAAGGTATCGCGATCGTCAAGTAAAGGAAAACGTTTTCTAAAATCATGAAGTTCGGAGTATGAAATTTCAAAGGTTTGTACATTTTCGTTCTCCCCCATAAACTCAGCCTTACCTTTGGGTGAAACACAAGCTGAATCGCCTAAATAACTTAAACCTGTGCCATCAACACCTGTTCTATTAACACCAAAACAATAGGCCTGATTTTCAATTGCACGCGAAACAAGCAAGTTTTTCCAAACGTGATGTCGTGGAGAAGGCCAGTTTGCCATATAAAAGACCACATCGTAATCTTCAAGATTTCTGGCAAATGCCGGAAAACGAAGGTCGTAACATATTTGCGGACAGAATTTCCACCCTTTAAATTCGATGATGGTTTTAGCCGTTCCGGATGAGTAATGCAAATGCTCCTGCCCCATTGTATACAAATGTCGCTTGTCGTATTTCTGAATCTCACCATTTGGAAATACCCAAAGTGCACGGTTATAAATTTGATTATTTTCTTCAATAATCAGGCTTCCAACTACCGCTACATCCTTTTCTCTTGCAAGTGTTTGCATCCATTTAATTGAAGGACCATCCATTGTTTCCTTTAACTTTTCAGGATGCATGGAAAAACCAGTTGTGAACATTTCGGGCAGAATAAGCACATCAGTTTGCTCGATATCAGCAAGCCATTGTGAATATTTCTCTAGATTGGCATTTGGATTCTCCCAAATAATATCAGGTTGAACTATGCCTATTTTTAGGTTTTGCATATTGTCTTTCGGATTACGTAAATAGACACAGATTTAAAACTTATTAATTACCGTAACTCCGCGGTTTTCAAACTTATTCATATTTACCAAAGCTTCGGGAACTTCATCTAAGGAAATGGTTTTGCCAAGCATTAATTCAGGGTGGACTTTGCCCGACTTAATCATTTCAAAAACAGCATCGTAGCGAAAAGCCTGCATTCCATGGCTGCCTAGAATTTCTATTTCGTGTGCTACCACTTTATCCATCGGTATTAAAGGGTGTTTATGCTCGGCAGTGGTTAAACCAACTTGAATATGCTTTCCCCTTTTCCGTAAACACGAAATTGAATTAAAACATGTTTCCTGACTTCCTAAAGCATCAATGGAAACATGTGCTCCTCTACCACTTGCTTTGAGTATCTCCTCCGGAACACTATTTACTTCCTTTGCATTTATCAAAACACTGGCGCCAAGTTTTTGGGCCAATTCCAATTTATCATTGTCAATATCAACGGCAATAACATTGGCACCTACAGCAGCTGCAATGTTTATGGCCGAAAGACCAACGCCACCACAGCCATGTACAGCAACCCATTGTCCGGCACTAACTTTTCCTTGATCGATTACCGCACGAAAAGAGGTAATAAAGCGGCACCCCAAACTGGCAGCCGTTACAAAATCAATTTCATCGGGAAGATGAACCAAGTTAATATCGGCATATTTTATTTCAACAAATTCGGCAAACGAACCCCAGGCTGTAAAACCGGGTTGAAACTGATTATCGCAAACCTGGTGGTTGCCCGTATTACATTCGGGGCAACAACCGCAACCACTTACAAATGGCACTGTTACACGATCACCAAGTTTAAAATTTTTAATTTCAGAACCTACTTCAGCTATTACACCTGCCAACTCATGACCGGGCACTTGGGGTAAAACAATATCGGGATCGTGTCCCATCCAACCGTGCCAATCACTTCGGCAAAGCCCTGTGGCTGCAACTTTAACAATTACACTATTGGGCGAGACCTGAGGGTCTGGAACATCTCGCACCTCTACCTTTCCCTTAAATTGGGTGTAATAAACTGCTTTCATTTTGAAAAAGACGGAAGTTAGAAGATCGAATTTAGAAGACAGAAGTAATCCTTTCTACTCAAAATCTAAGACTCCCTTTTTAAATTAATATTTGCAACCATTGTCAAAATTATCCTGTAATTTTTTCAGGTAAACCTTTTACAATTACCGGCTTTTTATTGGCTGGTTTTATTTCAAACATATCGCCGGGAGTTAATCCACATTCCTGAATCATTTCCAAACAATATTCCAGTTGTCCCAGTTCTTTTGTTACATTGTTGGTTCCGAATGCAAACTTAACACCGGCAGCTTTGGCCATTTTTATCATTTTAGCACTTGGTGTTTTGTAACGTGCATTAATTTCCAAGGCAATGTTATTGTCGGCCAACACTTTAACCACTTTCGCCATTCGTTCTTCGGTCCACAAGGCATCGTACTCGGGCATAATTTCGGCCGGTAAAACAGTAGGATTCACATAAATATCAACCGGTTCTTGCGAGAATATTGCTTCAATTTTTGTCACCAAATCATCCATAAAAATCTGCTTATCATCCACCCAAACTTCTTCCGGAATCCAAATACGATTTCGGCGCCCTTTTCGATCTGTAAAGGTCATGGCATCAGTAAAAATATAATCAAATTTGGCAATAGCTTCAGGCGAAAAAAGTGTTATCCACTCGCGCCCTTCGGCTTGCATTCCTTTAAAAGTTGGACTACCTTTTACTTCGTCCATGTACGCATATAATGACTCATCGTCGGTAACCGGAAAATGCAATCCACAATTAGGAGCAACACCATAATTAACACCCAAACGTTGCGAGTTAGCAACAACATCATCAATTGTTAATCCACCTTTTAAATGCACATGAAAATCGACAAATGGAAATCCGGCACGCATCAGTTTTGTAACAATCGAATCCCAACGTTTATCATCCACTTCTTTCTTTTCGCCTTTGGGTAAAGCCTTAATTTTCAAGTCCTTGTAAAACGTAGTACTTCCTGGGTCGTGCGATTGCAAAGCAATTGTACCTTTACCGAGTAACCTGTCCTCTCCACCTTTCCAACGCCATGCATTTTCGGGTTCAGTGTATTCATTTACTTTCACATCGTTAATAAAAACCTCCACAAAATTCTCAACTACTTTCACACGTATTTTAAACCATTCCTTGTCTTTTACCATGGGGTAATACACATTACGAACATTAGAAATACTTCCGGTTAATCGTCTTTCAGGATGTTTTGCAGAAGGTCCCCGATGCGAATTATTTATCTGAATTTCGTAGCCTTTAGCCGGGTAATCTTCTGCCTGATATTCTGTATGAATATAAATACCTGAATTTGCTTTGGGAAGTGTTTTTACCTGAGCTTCTAACTCAAAGTTTTGATAGTTGCTCTTGTAAAATAAATGGCTACGCTCACCACTACATTTTATAGTTCCATCCTCAACAGTAAAACTTTTAGCATTTTCCGCTGAAGTCTTCCAGCCATCCAATGTTTTTCCATCGAACATGCTTTGCCACTCACCCACCGGAGGCTTTTGGGCACAAGCACTTAATAAAGCAACAACAACAATTAAGAGAAGGAATTTATAAGTTTTCATTCAAATTTAGGTTTATTGATTTCGTTCAAATCTAGCAAATTTGTTATTTGCTCTTTTAATATCAATTAGTTTCCTGCAAGTGGAATTAAACGTGCCGACAAATCGGGTGTTGCCATGTCTTTATCCAAAGGAAACATAGGACGCACAATACGTTTATGTCCCAGGCGATTTAAATCCTGATCTACTCCACCGGGTGTTTGTGCCATTAACCAATCGGCGCGCATGTTGTACAATTCAGGAACTAAATAGCCAATTTTAACCACTACTACATCACTTTCGCGCGGATAAAGACCAAGCTGTGTAAAATCAGTTTCGTGGTGATAAGGCTTGCGTTTTTTTGTTACAATAACATCGATATTTCCAACACGAATAACCACCTCTGTTTCGGCATGACGATCGCCGTGTTTTATAGCTTCAACCATTCCGGTTAATTCAATAGGCGGTGCATAACGAGAATCGACAATGGCACCCACCATTCCTGTAACTTTTTTACCAATTCCAGCTGCAACCGCTTTCTCAATCATATCGGGGCCGGGAATAGAAGCATAAATTAAAGTAGGACCATTTTTCTTGGCGAACTCCTTACGTTTTAAAATTTCAGTTAAAGTCCAGCTTACATCGCCGGCTCCACCCGCGGTTGGATTATCGCCCATGTCGCTAATGATAAAAGGTTTGCCTTCAAAGGCGATTGCTTTGTCCAAACACTCCTCTAATGAAGCAACCGGAGCTACAAATTCGAAGGCCTCGCGTACATCCCAAAAGGCGTTTGCCAATTCTTCAGCCGCTTTCGTTACTGCATTTTTATCATCGCCATAAGCCATTACAACTCCACGGTTTCGTGGTTCGTCAGCCCATGCGTAGCCTACCCAAATGGCAGCATCAATTACGCCTTCGCTTTTTGTTAGTGGGTCAACCTTTGCATAAAGACTTTTACCGGGTTCAATGCGCGTACTTGTTTTTTCGCCGGGTAATAATATTGGAACGGGTATCCAGGCTTTGTACTTTGGTTTGCCTTTTCCACTTTCTAAACGATCCAGTAGATTTTCTAAGGCACGTTGTTTCGATTCCAGTGCATCTTCATGCGGCGCCAAACGATAGCATGTAATTAAATCACTGTGTTTTGCCAAACGTTCCGTCACATTTCCGTGTAAATCCATCGATGTAGATATCAACATATCATTCCCTAAAACCTTACGTATACGGGCAATTAAATCGCCTTCCGGATCATCCAAATCAACCACACTCATGGCTCCATGAATATCGAAAAACAAACCATCGTAAGGTGCATCTTTTTTAAGGCGATCAAGGATTTCAGTAACCAAAGTTTCGTAGGCTTCGCGTGTAACAATTCCCCCAGGTAGCGCATGACCACGCAAAGCTGGAAACCATTCGGCACGAGCGCGCGTTGGCGAATCATCGGCCATAAACGGATAATACGAGAATATTTCCTCTCCTCGACGCGCATGAAATGCATCGATGGTTGATTGTGCCGGAGAAAATGTACTCGATTCAATGGCCAAGCCTGCAATGGCAATTCTTGGTAATTTATTCTCGTTCGTTTTTTCTTTTTTATTTTTGCATCCGATTGTAAAAAATAAGGCTGCACAAAATAGAATGGCTAGTATTCGTTTCATTATATTGTTTTTAGAATTTCATAACAAATCAAAATGATTGGTATTACTCAAAATTTGAAGTAAGATGTACAAATTTAAGTAGAAAACGAGAAAAAGACATGAAATATTTCAGCTTGAATGCGAATTAAGCTTGTTCAAACTTGTCTTGCGGATTACGTGCCTTAAAGGCGAACAAGGCAACCAAACAAACCATAGCCGTTAACACATAAATTCCGAAACTATAGCTTCCGCTATACGAATGCGACAGACTAAAAAGAATGGGGCCAAGTGCACTACCAAATACAATAAGTGCCATTACAAATCCTGTTATTTTCCCCAGGTTATCGCGACCATAAAAACGCGGCCAGGTAACTGCCATCAATATATTATAAATACCACTTACAATACCATTGCCAATAATAAACAAATAGTAATAAAGGTTGCTATCGATGCGAGACAATGCAAACAAGCCCAACACTTCGCCAAATAACAGGATATAAAGGAGGTAGTGCAATTTTATGCGGTCGCTTATCCAGCCACCTACCAGCGCACATGTTACTGAAATGAACGACACCGGAATAAAAATAGCCAACGCCTTTTCTTTGGCAATACCCGCTTCCCCAAACAAGGATACCAAATGAAAGGTAAAGCCTGTAACATAAAGCGCATAAATAGCCAGCGGTATTACAAACAACCAAAAAGTAAGTCCGCTCCGCGCCTCTTTTAAGCTGAATTGTTTAAACGGTTTTATAATTACATTCTTTTGTTTGTTGGCATGTTTTTCGCCATCGGCAACCAGTCCCACATCTTCCGGGTTATCGCGGAAAAACAAAAACACAAAAGCAGTAAAAAAGACACCGATTACTACAGCCATAAGCAACCAGGCTTGTCGCCACGTTGTGCCTTCAATTAGCAAGTCGAAGGTTAAGGGCGCAGTAGAAAAACCCAGCGATACAAATACCGATGAAATGCCATTCACCAATCCACGACGGGCAATAAACCATTTCATAAGCATATTACGCGAAACCATGGTTAACACGCCCTGCCCAGCAAAACGTACCATAAAAAAGAAGAGTATAAGCACTGCTATGGCAAAACCTGCATAAGCCGGTGAATCTCCTGAAACAAGTGATTTTATTATTCTGTCGGACTGGCTTAGCATGACCAAAACTGCCCCCAATAAAATGGAGGTTCCCATGGCCACCCAGCGTGCTCCGTATTTATCGTAGATTTTGCCGGCAAAGGTTAATAAAAATGAACTGGCAATGGTACCAAACATATAGGCCGTACTAATTTGGTCGCGGTTAATGCCTATGTTATCAATTAAATAATCGGTAAAGGTTGAAACCCCCATGGTTTGCCCCGGTGCGCTCACCAATATTCCAATGGTAGCCACCACCAACACAACCCAACCATAAAAGAATGGGACTTTTGCCGGGTTAAATGGAAAGGAATTTAGCTTTTGCTTGAGTTTCATGCGCTGCAAAGCTAAGGAATGTTGTACCGGTTTACCCAAATAAACCAATACAGCTTAAAATAATAATGTTTTGTTACAAAAGAATTAGATTCAAATTGCCGGATACCGGAATCCATCGAATCAACGTTGAATCCTAATTCGTAGAATCCACAATAGATAAACTCACATCGTAAATATAATCGCCCATTTTTTCCGATTCAGAGAATACATCTTTGTAAAGCGTACCAATTTTATACGAATACTTATCGCTTTCAATATCACGCACATGTGCACGTCGCAGCTTGTTTCGGTATTCGTCTATTTTCTTTTCAATCTCCTCGGCACTTTTACGGGTCACCTCGGTGTTATTATTGTTCAGATTTTCAATCATGGTATCAAAAGCCTTCTCGACCAACACAAGTATCTTCTGAATTCTTTCCTTCATTTCAGGAGTAAACTTATCGGTTTTATTACTGTATGCACGCGACATGGCACGAGCTATATTCAAACACGAATCGCCCATACTTTCAATTTCATCGATAATACTCAGCATGGAACTTACACGCTTCGACGATTCTTTACTCAACTCTCCCTCGGCAACTTTAGTCAGGTATTTTGCAATGGAAACCTCCATCTCGTCACTCTTAAATTCGCCATTCTCCACCTTCTCGAACTGCTTAATAAATTTGCGTTCGTTCTCTTCGTTAAGCATGGTGTTCAAACGACGAAAAAGTTTTCGGGTTTGTTGGGCGTAAACCACAATTTCTTTTTTAGCCTGAAGCAAGGACATTTCGCTGGTACTTAACATTCCGAACTTAATGTACTTCAGGTTAAACTCCTGTTCATCTTCACGCTCGGGAACCACCTTTTTCACCAAATTAACAAGATATTTCACAAACCATATTTGCATAAATACATTTATTATATTGAAGAAAGTATGGAACATAGATAAGGCAATTGGAACAGCAGTGGCATCGACAAATGCCGATTTACCAGTCATGGGCTGAGCGATTGAATCGATTCCGCGCAAGAAAAACGGAAAAATAGAAAGCACCCAAATTACACCCACCACATTAAACAAAAGGTGAAAACGTGCTGCTCGTTTAGCCGTTGAATTGGCAACCATAGCCGCAAGGTTAGCCGTAATTGTTGTACCAATATTTTCGCCAAGTACCATGGCAGCAGCACTATCGAAACTAATCCAACCGTTGTTACACATTACCAAGGTAAGTGCCATGGTTGCACTCGACGACTGAATTACCACCGTTAATACTGTACCTATCAATAAAAACAAGAGGTTAGAACCTAAACCGCCTCCGGTAAAGTTTTTCAGAAACTCCAGTATTTCAGGATTATCTCCAATATTAGGAACACTCGATTTTAAACTTTCTAAACCAATAAACAGCATGGCAAAACCGACCAACACTTGTCCCCACGATTGGTGGCGTGTTTTTTTCGAAAAGATAAACGGAAAGCCAATACCAATAATCGGATAAGCCAGAATGCTCATTTTTACTTTAAAGCCAAGTATCGAAATAATCCAGGCGGTAACTGTGGTTCCAATATTAGCCCCCATAATTACCCCAGCCGATTCGGTTAAAGTAAGTAAGCCGGCATTTACAAAGCTCACAATCATTACGGTTGTGGCACTCGACGATTGAATAAAAGCGGTAATCGACACTCCGGTAATAACACCCATTACACGGTTTGATGTCATGGCAGCCAGAAAATTACGCAGCTCACTACCCGCAACTTTTTGAAGCGCCTCGCTCATTAATTTCATTCCGTATAAGAACAAACCCAGCGAGCCAATAAGTGTCAGGAAATCGAGTATCGAATAATTCATTACTAGTATTTAAATACGCAGCGAAAATAATATTTATTCGAAAATAAGAACAGTAGTTTTGAAGAAAATGAAATGAATATTAATTTTTATTTTGAAACTAAATAACGATAGCTGATTAACTAACTGTTGGTAAGCTGTTTTAACCTAATTTTCTGCACAAAATACAAGGAAAAAATACTTAACCCGGCCCCTATTACAAAAGGTATACAAAAATCAACCATCCATAACAAACCACCCAATACCGGAACCACAACAGCCATTATGTGGTTTATGGCAAAGCCAACCGATGTTGACGGAGCAATATCACATGGGTCGGCAATTTTTTGTAAGTAAGTGCTAATACCAATGTGGAAGTTAAAAAACAAGTGATCGAACAAATACAACACCGCAATAAAGTAACGGTTTTCGAAGTAGGCATAACCCAAAAACACAAAGAACAACCCAATGTATTCAATTGAAAGTACTTTACGTTCGCCGTATTTATTAATCGATTTTGCAATTATCGGATTTATAAAATAAGCCAGTACATTATTGACTACAAACAAAACAGCCACTTCTTTTACGCTAAACTTATAATGCTCCACCAACAGGAAAACGGCAAACACCACAAAAATTTGACGACGAGCTCCACTTAATAAATTCAGCATATAATACAGCCAGTATTTTTTACGAAGAATAATTTTCTTATGCTGACGAACCGGCTCTTTTTTAATCGGATTTTTAAACAGTACATAAATTCCGGCAGCTACAACACAGCCACCAATAATTAGAAAACTGTACTTGTAAGGAACATAATCGGATGCGAGCCAAACCAAAGCGCCAACAACAATATTGGCCAAGGCTCCGTACGAGCGTAAATTGGCAAAAACAATGGGTGCTTGTTGGGTATTGAAATGCTGAAGGGTAAGCGATTTATTTAAGGTTTCGAAATAATGAAAGCCAACGGACATAAGCACTGTTGTAAAAATAAGTCCCCAAAAACTAGGGAAGAATCCTACAAAAGCGATTCCAACTCCCATTATTAACACAGAAATAGCCGCCAACTTATGCTCACGAACAAACAATAAGGCGAACACGACTAAAAACACCAAAAACCCAGGCACTTCGCGCCAGGACTGAACCACTCCAATTTGAAATCCACTAAGCATTGCTTCTTCCACTGCAAAGTTATTCAATAGGGTTCGCCAGCCTTGAAAGCCCGCCATTGCCGATAGCACCAACACCATTAGATATGGGTACATGGCATTTTTTCTGATTTCCTTCATTTTGATGTAAATATGAGCGCGCAAAGCTATAAAAAATCAAGCGTTGACACGGAAAAGGGGGGCAAATTAAAAGTCTGGTGAAGCAATAAGAGTACTAAAGAAATAATTAAATATCAATTAATTATTTTCGTTCCTGCCGGAGGCCTTCATCTTTTCTTGAAATAAAGACGAAGTACGAGGAAGGCATTTCCGAGCCAAGGATCCTTTCCATCTTCACCTATCATCTTCACCTTACCTAAGTTCGAAGGAGTGATTTAATCTCATTAGAAGGGTTAATTTCAAAGGTATTCGACTGAACTCGTTCCTCGTTTCCTCAATTCCTCGGAACTTCTCCATCTCTCTAAGGTAAGGTTTTGATTCCGGGATTGATATAAAGAGGCCGTCCCACGATTTTACTTTGCACTCATGAATGGCATCAATTGTCCGCTAAAGTCTGCCTTCGTGAAAATGCGTGAAGATATTTAGGGAATGTAGCGTTAAGAAAGAAAAGCTGTTTGAGACCGACGAAGGAGGTTGAGTTCTTTTCTTTTCGCGGAGTTCGCTAAATATCAGCAATTTTCAGGTCAGCAGCGGTATTTTTTGCTTCCTTTTTTTGCTGCAGTAAAAAGGAAGTCACAGCGAAGCGAGAAATATTTATTCTCTATTATGATTACATAATATATTTCGCCCACCGGACTTTCGATGGGAGCCGAAAAAGTTTTCATGAAAGCAGTAGATTTAATATAATTAAACAATAGGAATTGTATGGAAGGACTCATGTAAATCAAACAAATTTAACCATAAAAAAAGCACCCCCAACGAGGTGCTTTCCTGAATG
>JAUVDE010000385.1 GCA_030595485.1 Draconibacterium sp. | reverse complement strand
TTTCAAGTACAATACCAAAACAACCTGCCTCTTCCAAGAGTTTGGCATCTTGCTTTAATTTTTTCGCTTCTTCTTTATCCGTAGCACGTACCACATAAGTTCCGAACTTATTAATCGATTGTGGCGTTAGTCCCAAATGGCCAATTACAGGAATTCCGGCACTTAGAATCCGGTTGACAGACTCCAGTATTTCTGCTCCCCCTTCTAGCTTAATGGCATTGGCACCCGATTCTTTCATGATTCGAATGGCTGAGATGAGTGCTTCTTTCGAATTACCCTGGTAGGAACCAAACGGAAGGTCAACCACCACAAGTGCCCTTTCCACCGCACGCATTACCGAGGAGGCATGGTAAATCATTTGATCCAATGTAATCGGTAAAGTGGTTTTATGTCCAGCCATCACATTTGAAGCAGAATCGCCAACAAGAATAACATCAATACCCGCTTCATCAAGCAAAGTGGCCATCGAATAATCGTAACCCGTAAGCATGGCTATTTTCTCGCCTTTTTGCTTCATTTCCTGTAAAACGTGGGTGGTAATTTTGGGTAGGTTTTTAAAGGTGTTCATCTTTCCAGATTTAATTAAACACACCGCAAATGTAGAAAAAATGAACAATCCCAAAATATAATAAATTTGCCACTTTTAAGTTAGATTATCTGAGCCATTAACTCCATGCATTTTCAACCTAAAATATTATTTCTTTTATTGATATTTTTCCCTTTATTTATAATGGGACAAACAGCTGTTGTTGAGGGAACAGTAATCGATGAAAACAACAAAATTGTTGAACTGGCCAACGTGGCCGTAATTGGAGAAAAAGGAGGAACAACAACAGACAAGCAAGGACATTTTACTTTAATTGTTCCTGCAGAAAAAGAGATCTTCCTTTCTATTAGCTTTATTGGATTTTCGGATAAGCACATACGTCTTCACTTGAAAGAAGGCGAGCACAAAGTCATTAAACCCAGGCTAAAATCGATGTCGACCGAATTGCCTGGTTTTGAAGTAAAAGATGAACAACTACGCACAGAAAGTATGGTGCGTCTGAATCCAAAAGTAGCTACCCTTACACCTACCATTGCAGGCGGCGTTGCCGATATTATCAAAACCCTGCCGGGTGTTTCGTCCAATAATGAATTGAGTTCGCAATACTCCGTGAGGGGCGGTAACTTTGATGAGAACCTGATTTACGTGAACGACATTGAAATTTACAGACCATTTTTAGTAAGTGCCGGGCAGCAGGAAGGACTTAGTTTTGTAAACTCTCAATTGGTTTCTTCCCTTCTTTTCTCTGCCGGTGGGTTCGGTGCACAGTACGGCGATAAAATGTCGTCGGTATTGGATGTGAAGTACAGAAAACCGGCCGAATTTGGCGGAAACTTTTCGATTAGTTTGTTGGGTGCCGAATTAAGTTTGGGTGGTATCTCGAAAAATAATAAGTTCACCTATTTACTGGGCGGAAGATATAAAACCAACAATTACATCCTGAACAATATGGACACCCAGGGTGAATACAAAACCAACTTTTTTGATTTCCAATCTCAGTTCACCTACGAATTTAATCCGAAATGGGATTTATCTTTCCTGGGTTATTATTCACGGAATAGATACAAAGTTACACCTACCAGTCGCGAAACCGATTTTGGAACCATTCAGGAGGCATTGCGTTTTAAAGTCTATTTTGATGGTAACGAAACTGACAAATTCGAGATGATGCAGGGCGGACTTACACTTGGTTTCCATCCTACAAAAGATTTAGATTTAAAACTCATTGCTTCTGCTTTCAGCACTCTGGAAATGGAAACCTATGATGTGCAGGGACAATATTGGATTGGAAAGCTTGACAACAATTTAGGCAGCGAAGGTTTTGGCGAGGCAATACAAACCAACGGAATTGGCACTTACCTTGAACATGCCCGCAATTATTTTAAGGCTTCGGTTTTTACGCTTGAACATAAAGGCTCATTCACACAGGGAAAACGTTTTTTAAAATGGGGCGTTCGCTACCAATACCAAATGGTGGACGATGTGTTGCGCGAATGGGAAATGATCGATTCGGCAGGATATTCCATCCCAAATCCAGGTGGCATCCCCGGAGATCCACAGCCGGACAACCCAAATCTTGAAATCAATTATTTTGCTGCCGCGAAAAACGTAGTTAATATTAACCGTTTAGCGGCTTTTGTTTCCAATCGGTGGCATTTTAACCTAAAAAATAATGATTTAATTAGTCTTACTGCCGGATTGCGTGCTTACTATTGGGATTATAATAACGAGTTCCTCCTTGCACCACGTATAAACCTTTCTTACAAACCCTATAAAAAACAGAATATCGTTTTCCGGTTTGCTACCGGCGTTTATTATCAGCCCCCTTTTTATCGCGAAATGCGTAACATGGATGGCACCCTCAATCCTAATATTAAATCTCAAAAATCAATACATTTTATCCTGGGCAGCGACTACCGCTTTCAGGCCTGGAACCGCCCCTTTATCTTTACAGCCGAATTGTACTATAAACATCTCGACAACCTTATCCCTTATGTGGTCGACAACGTACGCATCAGGTATTATGCAGATCAATTGGCCAAGGGTTATGCTACCGGAATCGACTTAAAAGTTTATGGTGAATTTGTAAAAGGGATCGACAGTTGGTTGAGTATTTCCTTTATGAAAACCGAAGAAGATATTTACGGTGACTATTATTATAACTACTTTAATGCTGAAGGAGAGAAGATTGGTAGCGGAGATGAACCCGACCCCGAAGCTGCCGAAAACGTAAAAGTTGAGCCGGGTTATATTCCGAGACCCAGTGACCGGCGCGTTAATTTTTCCATTTTATTTCAGGATTATATTCCGGGAGCGCCCTACTTAACCATGCACCTGCGTTTGCTGTACAGTACCGGAATGCCGTTCGGTCCTCCAGATTCGGAACGCTACACACAAACATTACGTATGCCCGACTACCGACGTGTTGACATTGGTTTTTCATGGCAGTTTGTAAATGAAGGTACCAGCTTCGGTCCGAAAAATCCTTTCCGGGGTTTCAATTCCATGATACTCAGCCTGGAAGTATTTAACTTGCTTCAGACCTTCAATACCATTTCTTACATCTGGGTAAAAGACATTAACAACAGACAATATGCTGTGCCTAACTACCTAACACCAAGGTTACTGAATTTGAAACTTGCTATTGCTTTTTAGTGTCCGTTAAATGTTTGCATTTATTCAAAAACCTGAATATGACAGAGAACTACGATTATGTAATTATCGGCAGCGGATTTGGCGGTTCTGTTTCTGCTTTGCGGCTTTGCGAAAAGGGTTACAAAGTATTGCTCATCGAAAAGGGGAAATGGTATCAAAAAGATGATTTTCCAAAAACCAATTGGAATCTAAGAAAATGGCTTTGGTTGCCCTCCTTGCGATTTTTCGGAATTATGAAAATGACCTTTTTCAAGCATGTTGGAATAATTAGTGGAGTAGGAGTTGGTGGCGGTTCATTGGTTTATGCCAATACGCTACCAAATCCAAAACCAGCATTTTATA
>JAUVDE010000121.1 GCA_030595485.1 Draconibacterium sp. | reverse complement strand
ATTGCTTGAAAACTTCTGACCTGCCAGAACCTAAATAATTTTTAATCTGAAACTCTTTACCTCGGTACGACAGAATTCCGGTTGAAATAAAAATGAAGTTAAGAATGGCGACAAACAGAATAATACAACTGATTAATAATAAAATCAGTACACTTTTAATATCTGATTTTTTAAAATTATCGTAATCGACATTTGAAAACAGGTGAATTTTAGTCAAAGGTTCCAGCGAAAACTCTGTAAAAAAACCACTACCCTCATTTTTCTCATTAATCTTCGACCATAAAAAGGGAACTAATTTTGCATCGATATTCCTAATTTCTGCTTTTTGAGCTACTTTAACAAAAGTATGTGTCGACATTCCACCATCCCAACCAACATAAATATCGGGAGAATTTAGCAGCGTATTTAAGGATACTATGGCATCGAACTGGATGTGAGAATTACGCGGTGCCGATTTTGCAATAGCTGAAACCTGGTAAAATTTGTTGTTTAGCATTACCAATTTCCCCAGTGAATTCTGCTCTCCAAATAATTTGCCTGCAGTTTCTTCGGTAATAACAATTTCGTTATCCTTTAAAATTGCGGATGGATTTCCAGTAACAAGAGAGAAGGAAAAAAATTGAAAGAAATTATTATCGGCATACAAAACTTTGTCGAACCTTATTCTATTTTCTTCCCAAGTTAATTCTTTCCGAGCTGGTTTTAGTCTAACAAAACTTTCAATTTCCGGAATTTCCGCTTCTAATGCCGGTCCATACGGAACTCGAATGGTTGGGGAAATATCTGTGCTTTTAGGAGTTGTAGAAATTTCGTTAACCCTAAATATCTGGTCTTTATCATCATGGAATTTATCGAAAGAAAATTCAAATTGCACATACATTAAAAGTGCGATTGCAAAGGAAAATGCAAGTATTAATCCGGTTAAATTAATTAGTGTATATACGCGATACCGCATAAAGGTACGGATAGCTGTTCTTATGGTTTTCATTTTAAGTTTATGTTTTGTTTACCTTACATTTCGCATTGTAAACTCTTCTTCCCTTCTTTTCTACTCCTCGTTGAAAATGAGGGGCAAGTCTGTAATATGTTATAACAAAATCTCGCTCATATCTTTTTTCACCTCTTCTGTAATAACCATTCCATCGAAAAGATTAATTACACGGTGAGCAAATTCTGAATCGTGCATTGAGTGAGTAACCATTACAATGGTGGTTCCCTCTCGGTTGAGTTCAGTTAAAAGGTTCATTACTTCCAGACCATTTTTAGAGTCGAGGTTACCAGTTGGCTCATCGGCAAGTATTAATTTTGGGTTGGCAACTACTGCGCGTGCAATGGCCACACGTTGCTGCTGTCCACCCGAGAGCTGTTGAGGGAAATGTTTAGCACGATGCGCTATTTTCATTCGTCCTAATACTTTTTCGACCATTTCCTTGCGCTCTTTAGCTTTCAATTTCAGATAGATAAGTGGTAGCTCCACATTTTCGTACACATTTAGCTCGTCAATCAAATTAAAACTTTGAAATACAAAACCGATGTTTCCTTTGCGCAGTAACGTTCGGTTACGTTCTTTTAATCCCCCGACTTCTTCACCATCAAAATAAAATTCGCCACCCGTTGGATTATCGAGTAAGCCAATAATATTAAGCAATGTTGATTTCCCACAACCCGAAGGCCCCATAATCCCTACAAATTCACCCTTTTGTACATGTAGGTTTACTTTGTTTAATGCACTGGTTTCAATTTCTTCGGTTCGGAATACTTTTGTTAAGTCTTTTGTTTTTATCATTTCAATTTAAATTATCGATTTTATATTATTCATATTTAATTGCTTCCACCGGATTACTGGTCGCAGCTTTCCAGGTTCTCCAACTTATGGTTGTTATGGCTATAAAAAGTGCAAATGCAAGGGCACTCAAAAATATCCACCAGCTTAATTCTGTTTTGTACGGGTAGTTTAAAAGCCACCGCGATAATAAAAACCATGAAACAGGCAAAGCAATTAATCCGGCCCAAATAACAATTTTAGCAAAGTAGCTTTGTAGTAGTTTCATAATTATCCACGATGAAGCTCCGTGAACTTTTCGAATTCCAATTTCTTTTATTCTACGCTGAATGGCATTTATAGAAATACCGTATAGTCCCATTGACGCAATTAATATGGCAAGCAGCGAGAACCACAGGAAAAGTTTTGTTAGTTGTTCTTCGCTTCTATATTGTTTTTTGTAATTATCTTCCACTACTCTGAATCCGTCACTTGATCTTCCAAATACTTCCATGGAAACACCCTTGTAATACTGCTTAATATCGTTCAAATCACCTCCATTTATTTTCATGAGAGTACGATAAGCCATTGGAAGATATATGAAAGCTATGGGAGGTATTGATGTTTTTAAGGATTGAATATGAAAATCTTTAACAACTCCAATTATTTCTACTTCACTATTCCATGGATAAACAATTCCTCTGGCTCCCACAGGACTCGCCAGATTAAACTTTTTTGCTGCCGTCTCATTAATAAGAATACGCATTTGTTTATCTCCGGCTTTATCTGCTTTTATATCATCCCGAAAAGCTCTGCCTGCTACAATTGGAATTTCAAAAAGATCGAAATAACCCGGATGAGTATATACATCATACGTTTGTACTTTTATTCCGTTAATACTTAAAGATCCCAATGATGGTTCAATATTAGGTGGAGCGCTATGACAAAAAACGACCTTATCAATATTCGGATGTTGCAGAAGTTTTGATTTCATTAGAATCTTTTTGCTGTCCTCTTTGTTCTGATCGTAAAAATAATTACCACTAATAACGTTTGTCATGTTGAACCCTGGATCGCTGTCTTTCATATAACTAACCTGCTTTTGTACAATTAAAGTGGCTGCTATTACAACTATTGTTATACCGTATTGAAAAATCAGAAAGGATTTTCGAATGGCAATTCCTTTGGTAGAGTTACGTAACTCAAATGAACGTAAACCTTTAATAGCTGTAATACTTGAGATAAAAAGTGAAGGCAATATTCCTGCAAAAACAAAAATAAATACAAAACTTATGGCAATAGAAAATAAGTTGTATTTGTTAAGCAGCTCTCCAATTGAAAGGTTAGCCGATATTAGAATATTGTAATAGGGAAGAAAGAGATGCAGTAATAGAGTTGTAAAAAGTAAGGTTATAATACTTAGAATAATTACTTCGCCAATAAACAGGTAAAAAACGTTTCTACTATTGGAGCCAACCACCTTTCTAACACCAACTT
Organism: Draconibacterium sp.; assembly: GCA_030595485.1. GTDB lineage: Bacteria > Bacteroidota > Bacteroidia > Bacteroidales > Prolixibacteraceae > Draconibacterium. Next base: position 5,513 of record JAUVDE010000121.1, on the reverse strand, counting down.
CCTTTGCTCTTTTAAAAGTGCGTGTAAAATTCAAATTCACAAAATTTGCAATTGCCAGTAAAAGAATAAGCAAGGCAATAATTGATAACCCCATAATCAATCCAAAATTACCATGAAGAACATAACTGAATTCTTTTGGGGTTTTTCCGAAAAAGTATATTTCTGTTAATGGTCTTAGCCTTAGTTCAAATTCGGAAGGATCGTCCGGCCTGGTGCTTTTTTTTATTTCCTTGTAATAACTGGTCATTTGCTGGCTTACCACTTTCGAATCAGTATTTTTATTAAGCAGGAAATAAGTGGCATGCATGTCCATAGAATTCCAGGAGTCCCATTTAAAGCCAACTTCGGCAGCTTTGTAAAAATCAATTAAACTGGTGAACGAAACAACAATATCAAATGGTATATGAAAGTTGTTGACATCTTTAAAGACTCCAGTTATATTAAGGTTACCAGACGTTAATTGTTTCCCTATTGGATTTTCATCACCAAAAAGTTTTTTAGACATCGATTCCGATATAACTATATCTCTGGGAGAAAGTAATGCTCTCTCAGGATCGCCATAAACAAAATCGAAAGAAAATACAGAAAAGAAAGTTGAATCGGCCCAAATAAAATTACGATAACTGGCTTCTTTATAGCTTGGTGTATTTTCTTCTCCAACCTTCAGTTTACCACCCCAGGCAGATCGTATCCTAACAAACTTTTCAACAGCAGCAACGTTGTTTTTAATATTAGGTCCCATAGCAAGGTTCATATCTACCTGCCCGTCATATTCATCAGAATAATATTCCAGCCGGTAAATTTGGTCAGCCTTTTTATTAAAACGGTCGAAACTTACCTGATTATTTACCCACAATAGAATGAGTAGAAATACAGTTAAACCAAGAGTTAATCCAAACACCTGAATAAAGGTGATAATAGGATTCTTTGTCAAATGACGCCATGCAATTTTTATAAAGTTTTGAAACATGAGAAAAATTTTAAAGTTTTAATAAGGGCTAAGCCCACATACTAATTTTTCAGCATCTGTTAGATTGACTTATTTTGGTTTATTAATTGTTCTACTCTATTTTTTTTACTAATTACCTGGGACTTACTACTTTGTACTAACTTCTTTCTACTTGAAAACTATCCTATCGTTATCGCCAAACAAATCGTAACTCGATGTTATTACCTGCTCGCCTCCTTTTAAACCTTCCAAAACCTCGTAGTATTGCGGATTTTGTTTCCCGATTCTGATGCTACGTTTTTCTGCCTCAGTACCATTTTCATTTAAAACATAAACCCATTGTCCTCCGGTGCTTTGAAAAAATCCACCTTTGGGTATTAGAACTGCTTTTTCCGATTGTCCCAACTCCAGCTTAGTGTGGTAAGTTTGTCCGGTGCGAATATTATCAGGTTTATCACTTTCAAAAATCATATCAATTTCAAACTGTCCTTCACGCACTTCAGGGTATACTTTTTTAACTTTTAGTTGGTAGTCTACTCCACCACGGTCGAACGATGAGTGCAAATCGCGGCGAACCCGGTCGATGTAATGTTCGTCGATTAATGCGTTTATTTTAAAGTCGGTAAGAATATTCACCATACCAAGTCGTTGCCCACGGTTAATCGACTCACCAATTTCGGCATTTAATAATCCAAGTTGTCCGTTTGCAGGAGCTTTAACATTTAGATTATCAAGTCTCAATCGAGCCATTTCAAGATTCTTACGCATATTGGCCAAACTCTCGTCCATGTTCTTTTTTTGGTTGGAACGAAAAATGGAATCTTGTACAAATTTCTGATAGGTTAACTCCTTTTCTTTTAACGAAAGTTCGTATTCTTCTTTAGTTTGCAAATACTCTTCTTTTGCCACCAGTTCTTCGTTATATAATACTTTGTATTGCTTGTATTTTCTTTTGGCTTGAGTTACTTGTAAATCAACCTGCAATTTAGAACGACGGTTATAAATTTGCTGCTGCTCGATATTAATTTGAGTATTTCGAAGCTCATTAGCATGGTAAGCCAACTGCGACTCACTATTCATAATCTGTGTATTCAGGTCATTATTTTTCAACCTTAAAATCACGTCATCTTTTTGCACCAATTCGCCTTCTTCAATAAATATTTCTTCTACTTTCCCACCTTCTTCCACATCCAAATAAATGGTTGAAATTGGCTCTACCTGCCCAATAACGGTGATGTAATCGTTAAACAAACCATCATCAACGGTACTAATAGTAAGCTTGTCTTTTTCAGCCCGATAAACCGAACCGTTACTGCCCGTTACAACCTGGTACAGCAAAAAGGCAAATGCTAATCCTCCCACAATCCAGATAATATGTTTTGGTCTGATTCCTTTTTTCTTTTCAATTTTTTTATCCATTCCCATGCTTATCAATATTAGCCTCCCCCAACCCCTCCAAGGGAGGGGAGCTGGGCAAGTAGTTTTACTTAATCTTTTCTACATTTATATTTCTCATTCACTGAATTCTTTATCTCCCCCCCTTGGGGAAGTTGGAGGGGGCTTTTTCCCAAAAGCGTTGCCCTTTATAAAAGTCGAGTGTTTTCATTTTTATTTCCCATTGGGTACGCGACCTTAAAACCTGGCTTTGCGTATTGGCTAGGCGATTTTTTGCAATATAGTAGTCGTTAATATCAATAAGCCCCTGTTCAAATTTCCTTTCGGCTGCTCTAAATGCTAATTCATCAACTTCAGTTCGTTTTATATATTGATTGTATTCCTTGTTGAGTGCTTCCAAATCGCTTAGGTCATTAACCAAAGCAAAAAACATCTTTTGCTTTTCATCTTCCAAATTGGTTTTAGCACGTTCAATTTCCAACTTTGCTCTTTTTACTTCCGAGCGTCCCGCCCATCGATTAAATATTGGAATACTCATTGAAGCTCCAAGGTATTGATTTCTATTATTTTTAAACTGGTCTTTAAACTTTATAGTTTCACCTGATTCGTCGGTATTGGTATCGTAAAAACCTGTAGCTACCGAGCCACTTGCCCTAAGCGATGGATATAGCATTGAACGGCTTAAAGACAAGCCTTTTTCAGTAGCTTTAAGGTTCGCTTCAATCGATTGATAATACGGCGACCAGCTGGTAAATTGGTCAAATAATTGTTGTGGTTCTTTAATCTCCTCACTATAAACCAATGGCGATTCATCTATCAAATCCATTTTGTCGCGTGATATGTAATTCATTAATTGTTTCAACTTCAGAGTAGCAGTCCGTAATGCATTGTCAATTTGAATTTTATTGAGTTCTTCTCTTTCCAAATTGGCACGCATATCGAGCAAATCGGTCTTGGCCTTTAAGCCAACTTCTACTTTCTTTTCAGTTGTTTTCAAATTTAGCTTTGACGCTTCTACTTGTTCATCGGCTATATTCAGCATTCCACGATAGTAAACTACATCAAAAAAGGCAACCATAACAACAAATGCAAGGTCATCGGTGGCATTAATACGATTATACTCCGATATCTGTTTTCTGAATTTCTGATATTTAATTTGATTTTGCAGACGGAATCCGTCAAAAATTGCAATGGACGAATTCAGCCCATATGAGTTATTAAAAAACTCGGTATCGACATAACGATTGGTATTTGGGTCGATAGAACGTCCAAAATTTAATCCGGCACTTGTTGATGCGCCTACCCCTGGTAGCATATTTCGTTTCGACTGTTTAACTTGTTCTAACGATAATTGCTCTAATATTTCATATTCTCTTAAATTAATGTTGTTTTCAATTGCATACGAAATACACTGTGTTAGTGTCCATTTTTGTTGGGCAACAACACCATTCCCCCAAAGGGGGAGTAAAATTATTACTAGAAATATTTGTTTGAATTGCATTTTCCGATTTTGTTTTAGGAATACACTGCCAGAACAGTGCCAACCATATAACTAACTGTAATGAACATACTTACGAATTTACTCTCTTGTCGAATTGTAAAATTTGTTTACAACAATCTGTAAATATATTTTACACATCATTGTTATTTCCAAATAATATCATCAGTCATCCAGCTCTCCAACTCCAATCCTGTTTCCACTTCATCCTTAAACTCCGTATTCACTTCAAGTTCCTGAACATTGAAGTATTTTTCATTTGTCATCCAATCTTCCACTTCCAATGCCTGTTCAATCTCAATTTCTGAATACAGAACCATACAATTGAAATAGGTTTCATCTAACATCCATTCTTCTATTTCCAGATCATTTTCTGATTCAAGCAAATAAAATTCTGAATGCAAATAAGAATTCGTATTAATTTCCCCCGATGAATTCGAACTTGCCACGTAGGCAAAACCAGTTTCTTCATACTTATCGTTTGACATGAACTCCCTAAATAAGCCTTGGGCATTAACATTCAAACCTATCAATACGATACTAACGATAACGGTTGTGATTTTCAGTGCTGCTTTTTGAACATTGTTTTTTGTTTTCATGACTAATCCTCCTGTTTACATTGTTTCAAACATTAATGCCACAACGATGCCACGAACATATAACACTGAATATCTAGTACTTACATATTTCACGGCAAATACTTTCGTTAAAATATTTGACACCATATTGTAAATATTTTTTACACCTTATTGATTTTCAGTTTGAAAGGCTTTAAGTTTGATAAAAAATTACGATGGCAAAAGGCAATGTTTTAATCGTTGATGATAACAAAAGTATTATCAGCACCCTAGAGATTTTGCTGGGACCCGAATTTGATGCGGTAAAAGGTATTACAAATCCAAATCGAATTCCCGAAGAATTACGAACTGGAAACTACAATCTGGTAATTCTTGATATGAATTTTCAAGCTGGTATTAATACCGGAAACGAAGGTTTGTATTGGCTCAGCGAAATAAAAAAGAATCATCCGGATATTTCGGTTGTATTAATAACCGCCTACAGCGAAGTAGAATTAGCGGTAAAAGCACTTAAGCAAGGGGCTACCGACTTTGTTCCTAAACCTTGGGACAACAGCAAACTTCTGGCAACTGTAAAAGCCGCCATTCAACTTAATTTCTCAAAAACAGAAGTTGGAAAATTGAAACAAAAAGAGGCCGGACTAAAACAGGAGTTAAACCGCGGTCAGAAATTTATAATTGGCTCGTCGCCACAGTTAATGAAAGTGATTAACATGGTTGGAAAGGTAGCAAAAACCAATGCCAATATTTTAATTACCGGTGAAAATGGTACGGGAAAAGAACTAATTGCCTGGGAGATTCATCGACAATCGTTACGTTACCGCGAGGTGATGATAAATGTAGATATGGGTGCTATTAGTGAAACACTTTTTGAAAGTGAACTTTTTGGACATGTAAAAGGTGCCTTCACCGATGCACGTGAAAACCGGGCTGGGAAATTCGAAACCGCAAATCGTGGCACACTTTTCCTCGATGAAATTGGCAACCTCTCCTTTCATTTACAAGCCAAACTATTGGCTGCTATTCAAAACCGAGAATTTATGCGTCTGGGTTCCGATAAATCTATTCCTGTAGATATTCGATTGGTTTGTGC
>JAUVDE010000387.1 GCA_030595485.1 Draconibacterium sp. | reverse complement strand
TGGGTATTGCTGTAGCAAAACCTGATGGAAACCTTATAGTTCCGGTAATTAAAAATACAGAACAACGTAACTTGGTAGGAATTACCAAAGAATTAAACCGTCTGGCCAATGCAGCTCGTACAAATAAGTTAGAGCCTGCAGAAATCCAGGGAGGTACTTTTACAATTACCAACTTTGGCTCATTCGGAAACATTATTGGAACACCAATTATTAGCCAACCACAAGTAGCTATTTTGGCTACCGGTATTATTGAGAAAAAGCCGGCTGTGCTGGAAACTCCAAGTGGCGATGTGATTGCTATCCGCCATAAAATGTACTTGTCGTTATCTTACGACCACCGTATTATTGATGGTGCATTGGGAGGTGCTTTCTTACGCCGAATTGCTGATATTTTGGAACAATTTGATACAAACCGTGCAATATAATTTCAATCATGCAAGATTTAAAAATACCAAAGAAATATACTATTAAGAAAACTCCAAAAGAAACTTTGGAGAAGTGGTACCGTTTAATGACGGTTGGGCGTGCAATTGACGAAAAAGCACCAAACTATCTGAAACAGGCTATTGGCTGGTCGTATCATGCACCATATGCAGGGCACGATGGAATTCAGTTAGCCATTGGACAAAATTTTGAAAAAAACAAAGATCATATTTTCCCATATTACCGCGATATGCTTACCACTTTATCATGTGGAATGACATCGGAGGAAATTATTCTTAATGGGATTTCAAAAGCAACGGACCCATCGAGTGGTGGGCGTCACATGTCGAATCACCTGGCAAAACCTGAGTGGAATATCCATAGTGTTTCGTCAGCTACGGGAAACCATACGCTTCATGCTGTGGGTACGGCACGAGCTATTAAGTATTACGACGAAAAAGCAGTATCGATAAGTAGCCAGGGAGAATCTTCAGTTAGTGAAGGTTACGTTTATGAGGCAATTACCGGTGCCGATAAGGAAGAGTTGCCGGTGATTTTTGTTTTTCAGGATAATGGTTATGGTATTTCGGTACCAAAGAAAGACCAAACTGCTCAGCGAAAGGTTGCCAACAATTTTTCGGGTTATAAAAATACACGTATTATTCACTGTAATGGTAAAGATGTATTCGATTCGATGAATGCAATGGCTGAAGCCAAGCGTATTGCCATTGAGGAATGCAAACCTGTAATTTTGCAGGCCAACTGTGTGCGAATGGGCGCTCACTCAAATTCTGATGACCATCTTCTGTATCGATCTGATGCCGAAAGAAACTATGTATTGGGTTATGACCCTTTGGCAAAATTCAGAAGGATGTTGTTGCGTTATGATCGTTTTACAGAAGATGAGTTAGTAGCTATTGAAGTGGATACCAAAGCTGAAATTAAAGCTTCACACAGGGCGGCAATGAAAGCACCCGATCCAAGTCCGGATTCTATTTATGATTTTGTTTTCTCGGAGCCAATGGTTTCTGAAAAATATCCGGAAGGTTTGCATACAGAGGATGGTGAAAAGATAAAGTTTATAACTGCTTTAAATGAAACTTTAAAAGCAGAATTTCGCCACAATCCTGATACCTTTATTTGGGGACAGGATATGGCTAATAAAGATAAAGGTGGAATTTTCAATGTATCGAAAGGCCTACAGCAGGAATTTGGGAATAAACGTGTATTTAACGCACCAATTGCTGAAGATTTTATAATGGGAACCGCCAACGGTATGTCACGATATAGTGATAAAATCCGCGTGGTTATTGAAGGAGCAGAGTTTGCCGATTACTTTTGGCCAGCTATGGAACAGTATGTTGATACCAGTCACGACTTATGGCGATCGAATGGTAAATTTTCGCCAAACATAACCATTCGCCTGGCTTCAGGTGGTTATATTGGTGGTGGGATGTATCATTCGCAAAACATAGAAGGATCGTTGGCATCGATTCCAGGTGTTCGAATTGTTTATCCATCGTTTGCCGACGATGCTGCAGGATTATTGCGTACTTCAATGCGTTCAGAAGGCTTAACCATGTTTATGGAGCCAAAGACACTTTATCAAGATCCGAAAGCTTCAACAGTTGTGCCTGATGATTTTGAAGTGCCATTTGGAAAAGCAAGAATTCGCCGCGAGGGTAGTGATTTAACAATTCTTACCTACGGAAATACAACTCATTTAAGTTTGGAAGCAGCTGATAAATTGGCTGATGAAGGAGTAAACATAGAGGTAGTTGATTTACGTTCGTTAATTCCATTGGATGAAGAAGCGATTCTTAAATCGGTTAAGAAAACCAACAAAGTATTAATTGTACACGAAGATAAAGTGTTTGGTGGTTTTGGTGGTGAGTTGAGTGCCATAATAAATGAAAAAGCATTTGAAGAATTGGATGCGCCGATTAGACGTGTTGGTTCGCCATTTACTCCGGTTGGATTTAACCGTATTTTAGAAAAAGCAGTTCTTCCAAATGTGGAGCGAATTTACAATGCTGCTAAAGAATTAAGTGAATATTAAAAAATAGAAAAATGGGTAAAACAGCAATAATATATAGCTACAATACACAAAAGTCGAAAAAAGTAGCAGAAAAAATTAGTGCCGCTTGGGGCAAAAACGAAATTGAAGCGGTAAACGCTGAAGAGCTTTCAACAGCGGTATTAGAGAAATACGATACATTTATTGTAAGTGCGCCAACCTGGTTCGATGGTGAACTGCCTAATTACTGGGATGAGTTCGTTCCTGATTTAGAAGAGATGGATTTGTCGAAAAAGATATTTGCCATTTTCGGATTGGGCGACCAGAAAGGTTACCCAGAGAATTACTGCGATGCAATTGGTTTGTTGGCTAGTATTCTTGAAGACTGTGGTGCAAAACTGGTGGGAGAGACTTCTGTTGAAGGTTACACCTACGAATCGTCAAAAGCTCAGCGAGGAGATGTATTTGTAGGATTAGCGCTTGACCAGGAAAACCAGGCACGTTTAACCAATGGTAGAATTGCCAAATGGGTTGAGCAATTAAAAACTGAATTCTTTAAATAGAATTTTCTATTTGCAATAGTAAAAGGCTGTTCTTCTTTATTGAAGAATGGCCTTTTTTAGTTTTTTCATGGTGCATCTCAATATGATATCTGATACAAATGTAAATGAAGTGTTGTTTTTAATAATTAAAGCGTTGTATAAATATTCATTTTAGCCGTAGGTTTATTTGCGAACTATTTGCTAAATATGCTGACAATAATGAGACGTAGGGGTTTTGTTTTTATGATTTTGTAAAATAGACTTAGGTTACATATGTATTGAGTCTGTGGTTACATAAGTAAATGTGTCTGTTTTGTAATTACATTCAATTTAACTATACATGAAATAGAATGAAATTCAATATTTACAAGCAACTATCAACCTTTTTTGAAATAGCTCAAGGAAATCGATTTAATTATTGTTAAGTAGAATGGAGTTGTTAAAAACAAGATGTTATTAATTATTCCGAATATGCTCTAAATTAGTTAGTGTATAGTTTACGGTTAGGTTTTATTAATTAATTTTGTGCCTTTAATAATTAAAAGCTTT
>JAUVDE010000032.1 GCA_030595485.1 Draconibacterium sp. | reverse complement strand
GCACAAATTAACGCTGTTCAAGAAACACGTAAAGTTACTTGTGTTGACGACTTGTTAAAGTCAGGAAATACCTGGGAAGTAACAGGCAACGATAATGTGTAGGAAAAGAAGTGTTAGGATAAATTTCTAAACGATAGATATAAAGGAAGGCTCTGTCCGTCAACTGACGAATGGAGCCTTTGTTTTTATTTGTAATGCAGTACAAATAATACTTGCTTAAATTGTATCAGATTACAAATAAAACAATGTATATTTGTATTTGAATACAATAATTATTTACATGCAAGAAGTTTTTTATTATAGTAATCGTTTGATTAAAAGTGTAAAATCCACTTTTGAGCGTTATTTGTTAGCTGAAATAAACTGGGATTGCAGACTTATAGAGATACTTGGAGCAAGAGGTGTGGGCAAAACGACTTTGATGTTACAGAAGGCTAAAGCATTGAACAAGGAAAAAGTCAATCAAGCCGTTTACCTTTCATTAGATGATAAATTACTTTTTCAGAATTCACTTGTGGACATTGCTGAGGAATTGGATAAATTCGGGGTTAACTATTTATTCTTTGATGAAGTTCATAAGTATCCTTTAAAATATAAGGGGTTTGACTGGTCTGCGGAGATAAAGAATATTTATGATAGATTGCCCGGGCTGAATATTATTTATTCAGGTTCTTCAGCACTTAGTATTTATAAGGGACATGGTGATTTAAGCCGAAGAAAAAGTTCCTATAAATTAAATGGGTTCTCATTTCGGGAATATTTAAAATTTAATGGGGTATTTGATAGGACTAAAATTGACCTTCAATCAATTTTAGTCAATCATCAGGAGATTTCCACGGATATTACCAGCAACATAAAAATTATCCCGCACTTTAAAATGTATTTGAAATACGGATATTTTCCTTTTTATAACGACGGACCAGATTTTTATTTTGATCGAATAAATAACATTTTAAATGTTATTTTAGAAACGGATATACCGGCAGTTTCAGATATTTCTTTTCAAACAACATTTAAATTAAAAAAATTACTGGCGGCTATTGCATCCTCTGCTCCTTATGTTCCTAATCTTGTAAAGTTGCGTAATGAGTTAATGGTAACAGATCAGCGAACACTTCTGAAATATCTTGATTTTTTGGAAAAGGCAGAGGTAATTACAAGCTTGAGCCAAAAAGTAAAGGGAAATAAAATAATGCAGAAACCAGATAAAATCTATTTGGCAAACCCAAATTATTTTTACAGTCTTAGTATTCACGAAGAAATAGGAACTATAAGAGAAACATTCTTCGAGTCTCAACTTAGGTTAAACCATAAGGTTACATTACCCCCAAAAGGCGATTTTCTGGTTGATGACAAATTTGTAATAGAAATTGGTGGAAAAAATAAAACGTCAAAACAAATACAAAACCTTAAAAATGCATTTCTGGTTTTAGATGATATTGAAATTGGTGTTGCAAACCAGATTCCATTATGGTTATTTGGTTTTATATATTAGAACGATATTAATATTTTTCACCTACATTTGAAATCTGTGTTCGATATACTAACCAAAATAGAACTAAAAAAAGGAAACCCTGATACTTTTAAAGAGGTGTTTCGCTTTTTATATCCGCGCTTAAAAGGTTATTGTAAACTTTTTATTTCCGACGACAGCCAGGTTGAAGATATTATTCAAGAAACGTTTATTTCACTTTGGGATAATAAAGATTCCATAAAAACAGACAAGACCATCGAAAGTTACGTTTTTGTAATTCTACGTAACAAATGCCTGAACTTTCTGAAAAAACAAAAACTAGAGGACAACAATGTTGATGTTGAAAACCTGAAGGTAGAAGAACTACAGTTTTTATATCAATTGGATTTTACCGAAAAAGAGGCTAAAAGTTTGGAAGAACAATTAATTCAAGCTTTTCAGCATGCAGTTGATGAATTACCCGATAAAATGAAAGCTGTTTTTACACTTTGTAAAATTGAAGGTAAAAAACAAAAAGAGGTAGCCGAAGAATTGGGCATCAGTTTAAAAATGGTTGAAAAACACATCTCCAAAGCCAAACAACAAATTCGTGAAAAATTGATTCAGCAATATCCTGCATTGATTATTCTAATAACATTAATAATGGATTAGCAGAGTTTGAGCTCACTTGTCATTTCGACGACAAAGGAGGAGAAATCTGTTTGCAAAGGAGATTTCTCAGTCATGCTTCCTTCGAAATGAAAACACTTAATCTTAGACCCTGAAACCCCGTCGGAACAATGCCGGGCAGGAAGTTATGGGTGACGCCCTAACGAACCAAAGCATAAACTTGTTTTGTCGTCATGCTGTCCGTCAGTCGACGGATCAGCATCTCTGTCATTGTTTTATTCTGCTCAAATACTTTTGAGTAGACTTTCGAAATGACAACATTTAATTTATTTCCCTGCTAACTGAGACTGATCACTGCGACTTTCTTCCCTCTTCTATTTTTATCTTTTTACTTTTAACTTTTTCCTTGCCCCGGGGTAGGGTTTTTATTTTTTTATTGTACTCCTATTAGAAAAGTATCATGCAAGAGATTATTACAAAATATTTGGAAGGAAAGGCATCTGATGAAGAACAACAGCAATTGCTGGAGTGGATGCGTGTGAAAGAGAATCGCATAGATTTTAATAGTTATAAGTTAGATTGGAAAAAGAGCTTGAATAATCAGCAAATGGAATCAGTTAGTGAAGAAAGCTGGAATAAAGTTCAAACTCAGATTTTACAAAAAAGTTTTACAAGATGGCAGACTACCCGAAAAATGAATCAGTTTTTCAGGTATGCTGCCATTTTCTTTCTTGTATTAAGCATAAGTGGGGTAACTTATTTTATTAATGATGTATTTAAACAAGATGAATCTTTTACAACCGTTATAGCTGAAAATGGTCATATTTCTAAAGTAGAATTACCTGATGGCTCATTGGTTTGGTTAAACTCTGGGTCGAAAATGTCGTTTAGCAATAACTTTGCTAGCTACAATCGAAATATAAAATTATCAGGCGAAGCATATTTTCATGTTAAAAGGAATGAAGATCTTCCATTAGTTGTGGATGGAGGCGAGTTACAGGTAAAAGTTTTAGGTACAAAATTTAATGTTTCGGCTTATCCTGAGAATAAAAAGGTCAGAGTTGTTTTGGAGAGTGGTAAAGTAGAACTTTTAAATTCTGAGATTGAATCTTTTACGTATTTATTACAACCCGGAGAGTTAGCTATATTCGATAAAGCAAAACGGAACTTGGTTGTACGCAAGGTTAATACAGTAAAATTTACTGCTTGGAAGAATGGTATTATGAACATCTACGACCAATCTTTGGAAGAATTAGTTAAAAGACTAGAAATACGTTACAATCAGGAGTTTAAAATCTCGGATGAGATAAAAGATTTACATTATACTTTCACTATCAAAAACGAATCGTTGGATGAAATAATTCAACTAATGGAGGGAATAACACCCATTAAAGTAATTCAAAAAAATAATATTATTGAAATAGAACTAGACAAAACGAAACAGAGAAGTGCCGAGAAATAAATAAAGCCGGAGTGCGGCAACACTTCCGGCTTCTATTTATCATCGGTAAATGATAAATAAATTTATTAACTAAATTATTACAAAATTATGAAAAAAATCCGAATTAGAGGAAGGGGAACACCTTCCTTTTGGAACAAATGTTTTAGAGTTATGAAACTAACTTACTTGTTTTTTTTAATTGGGCTAATGCAGCTTTCAGCAAGTGTATACAGCCAATCTACAAAATTGAACCTTGAACTGCGTAATACAGCAGTTGTTGATGTATTAGAAGAGATTGAGAAACAATCGGAATTCCGGTTTGCGTACAGTTCTGAATTAATAGATACTGAACGCAAAGTTTCGGTAAAAATTAATGAAAAGAATATTGAAGAAACTTTAGAAAAAGTTTTTAAAGGTACCGGAGTAAAATATGTTGTGAAAGACAGGCATATTATGCTTTATCCTGAGGAGATGGATGATGCCAGTGATGCAAATGCACAGCAGGTTTCGGTAAAAGGTGTTGTGACAGATGAAACTGGAGAAACACTTCCTGGAGTTACCGTTTATGTTAAAGGTACTACAAAAGGTACAGTCACCGGAATTGATGGCGATTATTCTTTTTCGGGTGATTTGGATGAGGCAACTTTGGTTTTTTCGTTTGTGGGAATGATAACACAGGAAATTCCGGTTAACGGACAAACCCAAATTAATGTGCAAATGGCTCAGGATGCAATTGGACTTGACGAGGTAGTTGTAACTGCTCTCGGGATTAAAAAGTCAACAAAAGCATTAAGTTATTCCATCTCTGAAGTTGATGGGGAGAGCATTGTAAATGCAAATGAAATTAGTGCAGGAAGTGCATTAATTGGAAAAATAGCAGGAGTTGATGTAACCTCTAGTGGTAGAGGTGTTGCCGGAGCTTCAAAAATAAGGATCAGGGGAAATAGTTCGCTAACCAGTGGAAACGAACCTTTGTATATTGTTGATGGTGTACCAATGGATAATAGTAATATTTTTGGTGGAGACGCTTTAAGTACTATAAATCCGGAAGATATTGAAACAATGAGCGTATTGAAAGGAAACTCTGCCAGTGCACTTTATGGTTCGAGAGCTGCAAACGGGGTTGTAATGATAACTACCAAAAACGGTTCGAAAAGAAAAGGGATCGGTGTTGAATTCAGTACGTCTTACGCATATGATCAAATGATTAATGTATTTGACGAACGCCAAACAGAATACGGAGTTGGTTTAGGTGGACAAAAATCAAACGACTTTGGTTTTGAAACACATAGGGCATGGGGAGCAAAATACGATGGCTCTGCCGGAGAATACCCTGATGGAACACCAACAACTTATGATTTTAAAGAAGACCATATTGATGAATTTTATAAAGCCGGAAATACATTCACCAATAATATTGCTTTAACTGGTGGAAACGATGTTCAAACATTCCGTTTTTCATTGTCTAACATGACCCATTCCGATATTGTGCCAAATTCAGAAATGGACAGAAATACATTTGCAATTTCTACGCAAGGTAAGTATGGTAAAAAATTAACAGTGAATGCCAAGCTGAGCTATTCAAACCAAAAAGTGCAAAACCGCCCAAGTTTATGGGGATCAGTTTTTCCATTATTGGCAATTCCTACAATGTGGGAAATCGATCATTTTAAAGGTCCAACAGATAAACTTGGAGCAAAAGAAGATGGTACGATGTATAATTTCAGTACAAACGATTATATATTAAATCCATATTGGAGTTTGTATCAAAACGAAACAGAAGATACACGCGATAAGGTAATTGCAAGCGCATTAGCTAGATATGATTTTACAGATTGGTTATACATACAAGGGAAAATGGGTATCGATTTTAATTCTGTAAAAGTAACTGATATTGCTGCTTATGGTGCTAAAAGAACTGCTCCACAAGGAAAAGGTCGGGTTAAAGAATGGACTGAAAGTATCAGGGAAACAAATTATGAATACTTAATTGGAATTAATAAAGCATATAACGACTTTAAGTTTGATGGTTTTTTTGGTGGAAATACAATGGAACGTTATTGGGAAAGAGATGGTGCACAGGGAGAGGAATTACAAGTGCCTTACTATCACGTATTGCAAAATGCATCTTCATTACGTACTTTGTATGGCTATAGCTCAATGGGTATCAACTCGTTGTTTGGCTCAGCCGAAGTTTCTTACAAAAATTTTCTGTACTTAAATGCAACCGGCAGAAAAGATTGGTTCTCTACAATGCCGGAAGAGAATAATAGCGTTTTCTACCCCAGTGTAGGAGTAAGTTTTGTACTTAGCGAAGCGCTTACACTTCCCGAATTGATCTCTTTTGGTAAATTAAGAGCATCGTGGGCAAGTGTTGGTGGAGGTGCCCCAGGTCCGTACAGCTCAAAATTTTCGTATGGTATTGATGCAATTGGCCACATGGGAGTTCCTTTGGCAAGCATTAGCAATACACTTCCAAACCCGGATTTGAAACCTTATTTATCGAAAGAATTAGAACTTGGTATGGACGTGAGGTTTTTTAATGGGCGTTTGGGATTAGATTATGCTTATTACAATAGAAATACAACTGAGAATATTACCAACATTGCACTAACTACAAGTTCTGGTTATAGCAGTGCAATTGTAAATTTAGCAGAATTTACAAGTTTTGGTCACGAAATAATGATTTCAGCAACTCCGGTTAAAGGTCGTATCACATGGGATGTGGCGTTCAACTATAGTTACAACATGAGTGAAGTAGTGAAAACCGGCTCTGACAGTGGTGAAATTGCCATTGGCGGAATGGGCAGAGGAGGCACAACTATTAAGCATATAGAAGGCGAACCGGCATTTGCAATTACAACTTTTACACAAGTTGAAGAAAACGGACAAAAAGTGTGGCAATACGATGCTGGACGTAAAGTTTATGGGCCAAAACGTTCTGACGAACGTGAAATAGTAGGATACGGCTTTAATCCACACGGGATAAGTTTATCCAATTCATTTGCGTGGAATAATTTGAACCTTGATATTTTAATTGATGGAAAATTTGGTGGAAGTATTTATTCTGAAATAAATGAAAGAATGACTGCAAGGGGACATCATTTGAGAACTCTTGGAGTTGGTGTTGAAGGTGTTTCAGGAAACAGGGAAGATGGTTTAGTTTTGGAAGGCATATTCCTGGACCAATCGGGTAACCCGGCAGACTTAAATGCTGTGCCAGCAGTAGTTGAATCAGCCAATTTCGAAAACTTCTACAGAAGGGTATATTCGGAAAAAATTGGAGGCTTAAATGTGTATGATGCTTCATATTTGAAACTGCGTCAAATTACATTGGGTTACAATTTGCCCCAATCAATTATAACCGATTGGCCGGTAAATAAAATCCATTTATCAGTATTTGCCAAAAACCTCTTTAATTTGATAGACAATTTGCCAAATAGCGATCCTGCATTTGCAGATACTCAGTCTGGAAATATTGCCGGTTTATCTGAATTCCCAATCCCATCGGTCAGGTCGTATGGTATTAAACTAAATGTTGGATTTTAATAGTTTAAATTATAAAATATGAAAACGAAAATTAATAAATCAATATTGAAAGCATTCGCATTAGGTGTCTTAATCGCTTTCAGTGCATGTAATACCGATAGTTTACTTGAGCTGGACATTCCAAAAATTGCTATTGATGATAGCAAACTTGACGATAATTATATGTTTGCCAATGCTCTGTTATCCACATCAAATAATTCTAGCTATTCTATTCTGCAAACCGCAGGGGGTTATGTTCAACATTGGGCAACCTATTCAATTGCTTTACCGGGCGACAGATATGTGTACGACAGTGGATCGAATGATGGATTATGGGGCGCATACCAGGGAGAAATTAAATTGCTTACTCATTTAACAGAGTTGCTAAAAGATAATCCTGAAATGGTTAATAAATTATCGATGGTACGCATTATGAAAGTTTATGCTTACCACCGGCTTACAGACGCTTATGGCGATGTACCCTATTTTAATGCTGCAAAAGCATATTTCGAAGGTGAATTTTATCCGGCTTTTGATACGCAGGAAGAGATTTATACCGATATGCTTTCTGAACTTGAAGCAGCAGTTGGTGCATTTGATTCGAGTAAAGAAATGTATCGTAATTCCGATTTTATTTACGGTGGCGATATGGCTGCATGGAATAAATTTGCAAACTCGTTGATGTTACGCCTTGCAATGAGGGTAAGTAATGTTGATGCAGATTTGGCGAAATCGTATGTAAGCAAAGCCATCTCGGGCGGTGTTATGCAAAGTAACGACGATATTGCAGCTTTTTCTCATACCGATGGTCCTTCTAATAATAGCAGGAATCCAAGGGCAAGAGTAATTATCGACTCTGATGGTGAGAAATATATTAAGCTTGGAGAAACTTTTGTAAATTGGCTTAAAAATAACAGCGACCCTCGCTTATTGGTTTATTCAGGGGGTGTATTAAAAGCTGAAGTTACCGATTTCTCAAGTCCTGATATGAATGTTTTTTGGTACGACGAATCAAAGTATGATTATAGTATTGAAATGCAAACAGGGCATCCACATGGCACAACCATTGTAAGTATTGCTGATGATTATGGTATTTTAAGTTATCAGGATATGCAACATGCTTATTCAAGGCCAAATCCAAAAATCTTTAGATATGATGCTCCAAATTTGTTAATGACTTATGCCGAAGTAGAACTGTTGTTGGCAGAAGCTGCTTTAAACGGTTGGCATTCTGATGCACAAACTCATTACGAAAAAGGGGTTGCCGCTGCAATGAAACAATATGCACTGTTTGATGCTTCACTTGAGGTTTCAGTTGCAGATATTGCAACATATATTACAAATAATCCGTTTAGCGAGTCTGAAGGTGCAAGGCTGATAGCAGAACAATATTGGGCTGCAACATTTACTAACGAGATGGAAGCATGGGCAAACTGGCGAAGAACAGGATACCCTGAATTAACTCCAAGTGTTGGGGCTCCAATTCCTCTTAGGCATTATTATCAATTGGATGAAAGTGCCAAGAACCCGGATAATTATGCCGCTGCTGTTTCCAGGCAAGGTAAAGACGATTTTTACACACCAGTTTGGTGGGATAAATAAAAAAATCATCTAAATATATTTCATGAGTCGGTTTTTGGCCGGCTCATGAATCTTCAATAAGCAATACATATGTAGTGGCTGTCCATTAAGTCGGTGTTTGAGATATAAAGCTCAAATACGAGGCTTGCGAAGTCATGAAAACCAAGGAGTTTACTTTTCGCAAATGACTGTTTTCATGACAAGCGTAACGAACTAGTTGACTTTATAGACAAACACTAAGTAGATGTATTTTAAAAAAAATACCGTTTTGAATTTTTATTTGAATACGGTATTTTTATTTCTTTTAATAGTTGTACCCCGGATAACCATTTTTTTATAAAAGCAAAAAACTATGAACTTAGGTGTATTAGACCTTTCTATTATTATCGGATATTTTGTTGTTACTATTTTATTGGGGCTTTACTTCACCCGAATGGCATCAAAAAATATCGATTCTTATTTTTTAGGCGGAAGAAGTATGCCCTGGTATATATTAAGTGTATCAAATGCATCGGGTATGTTCGATGTTTCAGGAACAATGTGGTTGGTGTCAATAATGTTTGTTTATGGGGTAAAAGGAATTTGGTTTCCCTGGCTTTGGCCTTTTTTTAACCAAATCTTCATGATGGTCTTTTTGTCGGTATGGTTACGCAGGTCGAACGTGATTACCGGAGCTGAATGGATTACAACACGATTTGGAAATGGTAGGGGTGCAAAGCAATCGCATATTATTGTGGTAATTTTTGCCTTGGTTAGTGTTATTGGTTTTTTGGGCTATGCATTTGTTGGAATCGGAAAATTTGCCCAAATATTTTTACCCTGGGATTTATCGGCAAATACGTATGCTTTAATATTAATGGTGGCCACTGGTATTTATGTAATTATGGGTGGTTTGTTTAGTGTGGTAGCTACCGATGTTTTGCAATTTGTTATTATGACGATAACCTCTATTATAATAGCGATTATTGCCATAAATATGGTTTCTCCGGAAGCAATTGCAGCTGTGGTGCCCGAGAATTGGGACAGCTCTCTTTTTAGCTGGAAACTTGACCTCGACTGGACAGGTTATATGGGCTCGGTAAACAAACGAATAGATAGTGATGGACTTACCATGTTTGGTGCCTTTGTTATGATGATGTTGTTCAAAGGTTTTTTCATCAGTATGGCTGGTCCGATTCCAAGTCACGATATGCAGCGGATACTTTCAAATAAAACACCAAAACATGCGGCAATGATGAGTGGCTTAAATTCTGTTGCCATGCTACTTCCAAGATTTCTTTTGGTTGCCTCATTAACAGTACTTGCTCTGGTATTCTTTAACAAAGAACTAAATGGAATGGGCGATAATCTCGATTTTGAAATGATTTTACCTTACGCAATTGGTAATTTTATTCCTGTTGGATTGAAAGGTTTTATTATTGCAGGACTACTTGCCGCCTTTATGTCAACCATTTCATCCTTTATAAACGTTGCCCCTGCTTATGTTGTAAACGATATTTATAAAAAATATGTTAATCCGAATGCAAGCAGTAAAAGATTAATTAATCTTAGTTATGCGGCTTCAACACTTTTTCTTGCCATTGGCATTGGCTTTGGTTTTATAATAGAAAATATTGATTCTGTTACACAATGGATTGTAACTGCACTTTGGGCAGGTTACGCAGCGCCCAACATGCTAAAATGGTACTGGTGGCGTTTTAACGGTCATGGTTTTTTCTGGGGAATGTTTTCAGGGCTGGTTTCTGCAATGTTAATGCCTTGGCTTTTACCCGATTTTGCTCCTATTTATCACTTCCCTTTCATTTTTGCAATTTCTGTGGCAGCATCGTTTGTAGCCAGCCTGGTTACCAGTCCAGAGAAAGAGGAGGTAACAATTAGCTTTTATAAAAATGTGCGGCCCTGGGGATTTTGGAAACCAATTCACGATAAAGTGATGCTTACAAACCCGGAATTTAAGAAAAACACAAATTTTAAACGCGATATGTTTAATGTTGTTGTCGGAATAATCTGGCAACTCAGCTTAATTGCTTTTCCTGTTTATTTGGTGCTGCAAAATTTCCAATCAGCCGGAATTGCTGCTTTGGTAACGCTTACTACATCATTTGTTTTGAAGAAAAACTGGTTCGATAAATTAGAAGAAGAATAACGAATATACAATGAAACTAAAAATAGAAAGACATCCTAATAACCCCATAATTACTCCAGGGAAATACGATTGGAGAATGGCTACGGTATTTAATCCGGGGGTTATTTTTGAGAATGGAAAAGTATATTTGTATGAACGAACTGCAGGGCAACTCCGACCATTTATTTGTTATATTGGAATGATGGAAAGCGACGATGGGGTGAATTTTACCCATTCGTCGGACCAACCGGTATTAACGCCCGAAATGGCTGGAAGTAAATATGGTAGTGTTCAAGACCCTAGAATAACAAAAATAGACTCCACTTATTACATGACCTATGCTTACCGTCCGTTTGCATGGAGCTCACACCCCACCGGAACAGGAGTTCCCGAATCATTTCAAACAGATTTTCCGGGTTTTGATGGCGACCCACTGAAAAATCAAACACGTTCAGGAATTGCAATTTCAAAAGATTTATACAATTGGGAACACCATGTTTGGGCAACGCCAGCAGAATTAGACGATAGAGATGTGATACTTTTTCCTGAAAAAATAAATGGGAAATTTGCCATGCTCCGCCGTCCTCTTCAGTTTGTGGGATCAGAATACGGAACTGACAAAGCCGGAATGTGGATATCATATTCAGACGATTTACAAAACTGGTACGACACGCAATTAATTGCAAAACCTGAATTTCCATGGGAAAGTAATCGAATTGGAGGTTCGCTGCCACCTATAAAAACTTCAGAAGGTTGGTTGGTAATTTACCATGGTGTAGAAACACTCGATGCCAGAACAAATATGGTAGTTTATAGAGCCGGGGCAATGTTGTTAGATTTAGAGAATCCGGCAAAAGTTTTATACCGCTGTTCAAAATTTATAATGGAGCCGGAAACTTACTACGAGAAATTTGGGCTGTATATTCCTTATGTTGTATTTCCAACCGGAGGATATGTAGACAAAGGAATGTTGCACATGTATTATGGAGTATGCGATACAGCAATTGCCCGTGCATCGGTTAATATGGTCGAGCTTATTCATTTTATCAAAGAAAATTCATAATAGAAAAACTAAACCAGATGACCACACCATTTCTAATTCTAATTGTAATTTCAGCGGTAGCACTATTACTATTTATGGTGTTAAAACTCAAGATAAGTGCTTTTATCTCATTATTGATAACAGCAATTTATGTTGGAATAATTGCGGGAATGCCTTTAAAGGATATTACCAATGCAATTCAGGAAGGAATGGCTGGCACACTCGGATTTGTAGCAACCGTTGTTGGTTTAGGTGCCATTTTCGGGCAAATGCTTGAAAGTTCGGGTGGAGCAGAATCTTTGGCGCATTACCTTTTAAAGAAATTTGGAAAAGACCGTGCTTCGTGGGCAATGGTAATTACCGGATTTATAGTGGCTATTCCTGTTTTTCTCGATGTTGGATTTATTATTCTGGTTCCAATAATTTACGCTTTGGCACGAGACTCCAAACGCTCACTTCTTTATTATGGAATTCCCTTATTGGCTGGCTTGGCAGTAACACACAGTTTTATTCCTCCGACACCGGGACCGGTAGCTGTTGCCGATATTATTAACGTTCAGTTAGGTTGGGTAATTTTATTCGGAGTGATTTTGGGTGTTCCAACGGCGATAATAGCCGGACCAATCTGGGGGAATTACATTTCAAAAAGAATATATATTGAACCGCCTGCCGAATTTGAAAAAACCGAAGGAAAAAGTTACGATGAAAACAACCTTCCTTCATTTCGATTAATTGCAATAATAATTGCAGTTCCATTGCTGCTTATTTTAGTCAATACATTTACGGGTTTGGCAGTTGATAAAGAAATTGTTGCACACTCTGTTTGGACTGATATTTTGGAATTTATTGGTCATCCGTTTTCAGCATTAATAATAGCCACTTTACTTGCTTCGTACTATTTATGTATTAAACGCGGCATGGGAAAACAAAAAGTGCTTGACCTAAGTACAAAGGCACTGGGTCCAGCCGGAATTATTATTCTAATTACAGGAGCCGGTGGCGTTCTGAAACAAATTTTAGTGAGTAGTGGAATTGGAACAATGATGGCGGAATCGATGGCGCATTCTCCAATGCCACCAATATTATTAGCGTGGTTGCTTGCAGCGGTTATTAGAGTTACACAAGGTTCGGCCACAGTTGCAATGATTACCGCAGCAGGAATAATTGCTCCTGTTTTAAGTGAGTTTGGCTTAAACGATCCCCAACGTGCTTTGGTCGTTTTAGCTATTGCATCGGGCGCAACTTTACTTTCGCATGTTAACGATAGCGGTTTTTGGTTGGTAGGAAAATATTTTGGAATGAATGAAAAGCAGACGCTACAAACATGGACAGTTATGGAATCGATTATTGCGGTTTGTGGGTTGATGTTTACTTTGCTGGCAAGTATGTTTTTTTAGGTCGAAGCCAAAAACTTATTGAAATACATAATAGTTCATTTTTAACAAGAGAAGATAATAAATTTAGAATTAAACCATAAAACTTCGTTGTAATGAAAAGTATTATCCAACAAATTGCATCTCAAAACAGAAAAATTGAAAATGCAGAAGCAGAAACCATTCAGGATGAAATAGAAAACCCTGAGACAAGTAATAATCGTAGAAATTTTCTTAAAAAAGCTGCGCTTGGAGGAATCGCTTTGGGGGGGATAATGAGTTTGTCAATGGAAGATACCTTGGCTCAAACCACAGCAAAAGTATCTCGTGCTTCGAGTCCGACAGATTTAAAAATAACGGATATGCGGTATGCCGTTACTTCGGTGCTTAATGGTACCGCTATTATTCGTATTGATACCAATCAGGGGATTTATGGATTGGGTGAGGTTAGAGATGGAGCTGATGTGCGTTATGCTTTAATGTTGAAAAGCCGGATTCTTGGTATGAATCCTTGTAATGTTGAAATGATTTTTAAAATTATTAAGCAGTTTGGTGGACAAGGCAGGCAAGCTGGTGGTGTTTGTGGGGTTGAAATGGCACTTTGGGATATTGCCGGAAAAGCATATGGAGTTCCTGCCTACCAATTATTAGGAGGTAAATACCGCAACAGCATTAGATTATATGCCGATACGCCACAAGGAAGAACAAAGGAAGAACAAGCAGAACTTATTAAATACCGTATTGAGGAGCAAGGATACAGCTGGCTAAAAATGGATCTTTCCATAAATGTGCTAAAAGACATTCCAGGAACTTTGGTAAACCAGGATTTCTGGAAAGGTGGCCAATGGGACACGAGAAATTATATGGGATATGGAAATACCAAGCACCCATTTACTCAAATACAAATAACAGATAAAGGACTGGAGGAACTAGCGAGTATTGCTGCGGATACTAGAGAACTGGTTGGTTGGGAGATTCCGATTTCGACAGACCATTATGGACATTTCGATGTAAACAATGGAATCCGCTTAGGAAGAGCA
Organism: Draconibacterium sp.; assembly: GCA_030595485.1. Taxonomy (GTDB): domain Bacteria; phylum Bacteroidota; class Bacteroidia; order Bacteroidales; family Prolixibacteraceae; genus Draconibacterium. The sequence continues at coordinate 743 of JAUVDE010000032.1, read as the reverse complement.
GTTGAAAAGTATCGTCTGGCATGGTTGGAAGACATGGTTCCATGGCAATATGCAGACCAGTGGAAAACAATTACTGAGGCACTGGAAACGCCAACAACAACAGGCGAAGATATTTATCTTCTGAAAAATTTTAAAGAGCTTATCGATACACATGCAGTAGATATTGTTCATCCTGATTTAGCGAGTTCAGGTGGCCTTTTGGAAACGAAACGAATTGCAGATTATGCCGAAGAAAACGGTGTTGCAATGGCAATGCATCAGGCGGGTACTCCCGTTTCTTTTATGGCAAATGTACACTGTGCCGCTGCTACTCAAAATTTTCTTGCACTCGAACATCATTCGGTTGACTTGCCCTGGTGGGAAGATTTGGTGAAAATGACCGATGGTAATCCAATAATTAAAAATGGATATGCTCCTGTGCCTGAATCGCCGGGCTTAGGAATAGAATTGAATGAAGATATTATTAAAGAACATTTAGACCGGAGGGATAAAAGTTTTTTTGCTCCAACCGATGAGTGGAACGAAAAACGATCTCACGACAGAACATGGAGTTAACTAGGAATAAAATATTTTTTATTTGATAACGATAGCGTTTCAAACGCTACTTAATTTTTTAAATCGTGAAGAAAATAAATATTTACAAAACTTTTTTAGAACTTTCCTTATTTTCCTTCCTTCTTTTTGCAGTTTTATTTTTAACTGAAAAAAAAGAATTTACAGGTCCATTTTTAATCTTTGGCTTT